>DPAW01000316.1 GCA_003517285.1 Verrucomicrobiales bacterium | reverse complement strand
ACCCCGTCGGACATTCCGCCGCCTTCGCGTGCCATGTCCTCGTACTCCTGATTCGCCAGATACTGCAGCCAACGAATCACGCGCGGCCCCAGCCACCAGCAAAGCAGCAGTGCCGTAACCGCCGCCCCGGCACTGCGAAAGGTGGAGTACTGAAAGACGTTCAACGGCGAGAGCCAATCCCCCCATTGACTGTGCCCATTGTGCATCAGCCATTCCGGCAGTTGACTCAAATAATAAAACATCCTCTCAACCCGTTATTGGCGGGCTAAAATAAATCTAAAATCTGCTCCAGCTTCGCTGCCCGCGAAGCCTTTAATAACACCACATCCCTCGGCTGCACCCAATCGCGCAGTACATCCACAGCAGCTCGAACATCCGGGACGGATTCCACCGCCTTCAACCCAGCAACCCGAGCGCCTTCAGCGGTGACATCGGCCAATCGGCCAATCGCAACCAAACCTGCCGCTGCGGAGGCCGCCAATTCACCGGCCTCACGGTGCGCATCCTCAGCGTACACACCCAGCTCAGCCATTTCGCCCAACACCACAAACCGCCGACCGGCCGTTTCCAATGCCGCCAATGTTTCCAGCGAGGCTCGGACTGAATCCGCATTTGCATTGTAAGCGTCGTTCAACCAACGCACCTCACCGCTCTCGGACCATTGCAAACGCTGCTTCGGTTGCGGACTAGCCGCCAGTCCTTGAGCCAAAGCCTCCTGGCCCATGCCCAGCACGGCACCGGCCGCCAGCGCCAAGGCGGCATTGCCGGCCTGATGGCGGCCGATCAATGGAGTGAAATAATCTCCGCTCCACGTGGACTCAGCAGCCCGAATTGAAAAGTGCGTTCCGCCCTGTTCAACCCGCGTAGTTTCCACCTGCCAATCATTGACCGCCTCAAAGCCCACGCGGATAACGTCAGCCCGGGTGCGTTGGCAGATTGGCTTAACCCAATCTCCATCGCCATACAGGAAAAGTTTTCCACGAGGCGGCAACAACTCCGCAAGCATCCCCTCCTCTTGAGCCACGCCCTGCAGGTCGCCAAAAAATTCCAAATGCTCGCGTCCAATCCCCGTGAGCACTCCATAATCCGGAGTCGCCATTTGCACCAAGGGTGCCAACTCGCCGGGATGATTGGTGCCCAACTCCACCACGGCCGCCTCATGCTCCGGCCCAAGCTGTAGCAAGGTCGCCGGCACGCCCACGTCGTTGTTAAAACTTGCCTCACTGCGGAGCACATTACGTTCGACGCCCAGCACGGAGGCCAGCATATCCTTAGTGGAAGTTTTGCCATTGGAACCGGCCACCCCAAACACAGGGCAATCAAACTCCCGCCGATGCGCGGCCGCCAACTGACCATACGCCACGCGGGCATCGGCCACGCGCAACACCGGCGCGGCATCCACCGGCTCATCCACCACCGCCGCCACCGCCCCGGCTTTCAAGGCCGCCGCCGCAAAGGCGTTTCCATTGAACCGCTCGCCACGCAGCGCAACGAATAGATCGCCCGGCCGCACGGCGCGGGTATCGGTGCAAACCCACTGATAAACCTGATCCGGTTTCACGCCCACGTTTTCTCCAGGACACGCCTCAAGCAAAAATCGCAATGGCCGGTCCATCACCGCGCCTCCTTCAAGGTTGCCAAAATGGAGCGGGCCATGGCGCGGTCATCGAACGGTTGCACTAAATCGTTAATCTCCTGATAGGTCTCATGCCCTTTACCAGCAAGCAACACGGTGTCACCCGACATCGCCGCTCGCAGTATTTCGTCAAATGCGCGTTCCCGATCCAATTCGATCTGCCAATCGGCACCCGCCGCCGAGGCACAACCCTCGGCGATTTGCTCGGCAATGGTGGCGGGATCTTCGCGGCGCGGATTGTCCGTGGTAATCATCACCGAATCGGCCAACGTTGCGGCCACTACGCCCATCTTTTGGCGTTTCCCCGCATCCCGATTGCCACCGCACCCAAAAACCACCCGCAAACGGCCCGGGGTAATTTCGCGCAATGTCGAAAGCACCTGACGCAGGGCATCATCCGTGTGCGCATAATCGACATACACTCCAAACGGCTGGCCTTCCACTATCGGCTCCAACCGGCCGGGCACAGGCGTTACCGACGCCAAGGGTTTCACGCAATCTTCCAGAGTCACGCCCAATGCGCGGACCATCCCCAGGGCCAAAGCGGCATTGGCGACGTTATGGCGGCCGATCAAAGGCATGCTGAATTCAACTCCATCCACGCGAAAAAGAGACTGCGCTTGTGCCAGTTTTACAATCTCAATGAAAAGATCGGCCGTTGGTGTATCGCCCACGGTTTGGGCCGCAAACTCATCAGCCAAGCGCTGGCCGTACGGATCCGCTGAATTCACCACGGCGTTGCCGGAATTGTGATCAGTAAACAACCGGCGCTTGGCCGCGAAGTATTGCTCCATGTCACCGTGATAATCGAGGTGATCTTGCGTCAGGTTGGTGAAACCGCCGACCGAAAAATCCAATCCGCGAACACGGTGTTGCTGCAACGCGTGGGAGCTCACCTCCATGACGGCCATTCCGCAT
>DPAW01000282.1:6068-10271 GCA_003517285.1 Verrucomicrobiales bacterium | reverse complement strand
AAAACAGCGTGGCCAGCATTCCGATGGTAACGGGGCTTAACATCTGAACAATGTTTGGGAAAAAATAGGTGGTGTCGCTTCTGCTGTTTTCACTGCCTTACTCAAACTCGATCGGATCGATAGCTGTCGACTCACCCACGTTCTCACACAGATTCGCTGGGCCCTTAATGCATCCAATATTTCATGGAATTTTGGTTATTCAAGGGATTGGTAACCTGAGGGTATGGTGGAGATGAATTCATTCCATGATGTAAATTGTGCCCCTTAAGGGTATTTCGATGAGTTTTTTCGACTCGTGTTTCGCGTTTGCCGTATGTGGGCATTCTAACTAGGCTAACTCCATGCGTTTTTTATTGTTGGCGTTACTTACCTGGACAGTCCCCACGTATGGTGCTGAAGCTTTTTGGCCGGGATGGTTGGGCCCGAACCGTGATGGATGGGTGGGAACATTTAAGGCACCCAAGACTTGGCCGGCCAAGTTGCAAACGGCTTGGCGAATCAAGGTGGGGGAAGGATACGGTACGCCGTTGGTGATTGGCGACCGGGTTTTTCAACACGCACGGCTTGGTGAAAAGGAAGTAGTTTCGGCGCTCGATTTAAAAACGGGGAGAAAGGTGTGGCAGACGTATTTCGAGACGCCTTTCAAGATTGGCGGTGGCGGTGAAAAACACGGAAAGGGCCCCAAGGCTAATCCTGCATACGCGAATGGACGATTGTTTGTCATGAGTATTGCCGGGAGATTATCTGCCTTGGATGCGGCGGAGGGCAAGGTATTGTGGCGGGCGGATTATGATTCCAAATTTCAACCTTCTCATCCGCGTTGGGGCATGTGCAATTCACCGGTGGTTGATGCCAATCGAGTGATTGCGCACTTTGGTAATGACGAATCGGGCTTGTTGGCAGCGTTCGATGTGCGCAGCGGAAAAGAAATTTGGACACAAGGTAATGACTTGCCTTCTTACTCTTCACCAACAGTGGTAACGCATAAGGGTATTCGGCAGGTGATCGAGTGGAATCGCCGCGCTTTAGTTGGCGTGAATGTCAAAACTGGAAACTTACTATGGGAGTATCCATTTCCTCGAGTTGGCACTAACCAGAACATGCCCACCCCTGCGTTTTATCAGGGCAAAGTATTGTTGGGAGGGGAAAATCGTGGTTTGCACGGGATTGAACCCAAATTGGAGAATGGCAAATGGACTGTAAGTTCTTACTGGAGTAATCGCAAAGTGTCTCTGGACATGGCAACGGCAATTGTCAATGACGGTCGTTTATACGGACTTTCTCACCTAAGTCGTGGTCGGATATTTTGCGCTGATTCCCATACCGGAGAAATCCTCTGGCAAAGCCCTGAACGTACTGCAGATAACGCCACGTTCCTGGCCTTCTCCGGGTACATCATGGTGCTTTTGAATAAGGGCGAGTTGCGTGTGGTGAAAGCTGATGCTGATCGCTACGAACAAGTAGCTGCGTGGCAGGTGGCTGATACGCCGACTTGGGCCGCGCCGGTGCTTCTTCAACACGGCGTGCTGATCAAGGACCGCGACCATCTCACGTTCTGGACATTTTAAAACCGTATGACGCGCCTGGGGCTTTTGATGTTGTGGCTGGCCCCGTTGCTAAGTGCGGCGGGTTTTGAAGGGAAACAGAGCAACTTCCACGGGTTTACCATGGTGGAGTTCGCCTTGGGAGAGGCGCGTTGTCGCGTGGTGCAACCCAAGGAAGTGGCCAACGGGCGGCCGTGGATCTGGCGCGCGCGTTTTTGGGGGCACGAACCGCAATTGGACGTGGCCTTGCTAAAGCGCGGTTGGCACGTGGCCTACTGCGATGTGGGTAATCTCTTCGGTAGCCCGCGAGCGGTGAAACGGTGGGATGCCTTCTACGCGCATCTGACCACCAACCATCAATTTAATCCGCGGCCCGTGCTCGAAGGCATGAGCCGGGGTGGCCTGATCATTTACAACTGGGCTAAGGCCAATCCGGAAAAGGTCACCTGTATCTACGGCGACGCGCCGGTGTGCGATTTCAAAAGCTGGCCGGCCGGCCGCGGGCAGGGCAAGGCCAGTGCCGGCGCATGGCGGGGCTGCCTGAAGGCCTACGGGCTGACCGAGGCCGAGGCTTGGGAATATCGGGGCAACCCAATCGACGGTCTGGAGCCGCTGGCCAAGGCAGGTGTGCCGTTGATCCATGTGGTGGGCGATGCGGATGTGGTTGTGCCGGTGGGCGAAAACACAACCGTGCTGGAGCGGCGTTACAAAAAACTGGGTGGCACCATCCAGGTCATCCACAAACCAGGCGTGGGGCATCATCCGCACAGCCTCAAGGATCCGGCACCGTTGGTGGCTTTCATTCTCCAAGCCGCCGCCCGTCGGCCCGGGGAGCCGAAGTAGGCGGCGAACTTTCGGTTGAACTTTCAGGGGCGGTTGGTACGGTCTTTGGAAAGACCGATGAAAGTGCACAAGATCTTTTCCCTCATTGTCGCGTTGCTGGCCTTGGCCGGCATGACGCGGGCCGACGAGAAATCCGCCATTGCCGCGGTTGAAAAACTGGGCGGCCGTGTGCTGTACATCGCTAAGGATTCTAAGGAATACAGCGTCACCATCACCAAAAATCTGTTCGGCAAAGAAAAAGGTTTCACCGCCGCCGACGCCAAGCTGTTGGGAGAACTGGCCAACGCCGTGGAGGTTTCCTTCCAGCACCCTGATACCGACGACACCTGGGTGGCGCCGTTGAAGGGCCTGAAGAACCTCAAGAAACTGCATCTTGAAAAATCCAAGATCACTGACAAGGCGCTGGACACCGTGGGTGCCATTGGCAGTTTGGAATACCTGAACCTCTACAAGACCAGCGTCACCGATGCCGGCCTCGACAAGCTGAGCGGCCTGAAAAACCTCAAAACCCTCTACCTGTGGCAGACCAAAGTGACCGAACCTAAGGTGAAAGCCTTCCAAGACACGCAGGCCAAGGCTGGCAACAAAGATCTTTCCATCAACCTCGGCGTGGAAAAAGATTTCCCTAGTGCGAACATTCTCGCCCGGCTTGCCAAGCAACGTGCGAGCTCAGAAGAATCCGCGCGTGAAGCAGCAATGAAAGCTGCGAAGGCCGAAGCCGACCGCATTGCTGCAATCAAGAATCCTACTTTTGAAAAGGACATCCTGCCAATCTTCCAAAAGACTTGTGTAGAATGTCACGGCAAGGACAAACAAAAGGCCGAACTTCGCCTCGATACTTTTGCAGAATTGCAAAAAGGAGCCGATGGCATTCCGGTATTTGTAGCCGGTAAGATTGGCGAGAGCGAACTGCACGCGCGCGTGATCCTCCCCGACAGCGATGACGAGCGCATGCCGCCGAAAGGTAATCGCCTGTCCGATCCTGTAGCCGATCTGATCAAGCGCTGGATAGAACAGGGCGCCAAGCAGAAGTAAATTTGCAATACGATTTCAAAAACTCATACGCACACGCGTGACCTTCAATGGTTGCGCGTGTTTTTTTATCGCTTGCGTAAACCTCACGCGATTATCAAGTAACCAACCCTTAAGAAGGATTTTTTTAGAAGGAAAACAATCTGATCTAAATGGCACGTTCAATGCTATATTAAGAATAACAACAGGGTTGAAACCGACTCTAAAACAAACTGTAAAATACGTTGAACTAAAGAGGTCTGTTTTGCCCGAGGAGCTGGGGTAGCATTGCTGCCCCTTTTTCCGTTTTTAAACCTCAATCTTCGATTGTGAAACCAAGTTTACAATCGACAGTATCTCACTTGGTCGGATATGTTGGATTTAGTAATCCGTTCTAACCTTATCCAAAATTCATGGGAAATCCACCTCCACGACCCGAAGGCGATGCTATTCCTGCAGGCATGGCTGCTTCACCTCAACCAACTGTGATCGCTCCATCAGGTCCGGCGGATAAAAAGAAAATAGCTAAGATAGCAGGTGTTGTTGTGGTGCTAATTGGAGGTCTGGGTGCCGGTATTTATTTTGGGTGGCCCTTTCTTATGGGGCTTTTTGGTGGGGACCCCTTTGCGACACCTGATGGCACCATTAAATATGTGGCAAATGGATTGGCAGATAATAAACCTCAGGTTCTTTGGGAGGCTATGCCTGCATCTTACAAGCAGACCCTGAACGAAGAACTAAAGAAATCCATGGCCAACACCGATCCGGAGGTGCATGCAAAAAGTGTTGCGGTCTTACAAAAATT
>DPAW01000282.1:0-5672 GCA_003517285.1 Verrucomicrobiales bacterium | reverse complement strand
AGGAGGATTGCCTCCTGAACTTACCGATAATTGGGATGATATCGTTGGGCTACTGGATATATTAACTAAAGGTAAAATGGCGGATATGGATTGGGTACAAAACCCAAATTTGGGTGACATGTTGGCCGATGAAGGTTCTGAGATAATGGCAATGGCCGGTTTGGAGAAGCTCCTTGATAAAGGATTGCAGGAAAATGTGGGCAAGGGCCCAAAAAGTATGATGGAAGTTCGGGAAGGTCTCAGAAATATTGAAGTGATTATTGTTAGCCAAACAGATTCTGAAGCCACCTTGAAAGTAGTTTCCAAAGAATTAACTGGAGATCCAGATGATGCGGAATCGGGCGAATTTGTAATGGTTAGAACAGAGGAGCGCTGGCTTCCCAAAGAGATGGTTGATGCATTGGATGAAGGAAGAGATGGACACATGCCTCCTATGCTTCTACTGCTAAAAGAAATTCAACGGAATATTCCAATCAGCTCCATGGTAGAGAAAAAGATGACCGAAGAGGAAAAGAATCAGATTTTGGCTTTGCTGGATGTGGTCGATCAAGCATTGGATAGTGCAAATCAAGCAACTAATAGCCAGGAGTTAACCGCTGCGGTCATGGGGGCAGCCGGTGGTGTTATGGGGGCAGTCATGGCGGGAGGGCAAGATGGTGGTGGTGGCTTGGGGAGTTTATTTGGCACAGGCGGTGGGGCACAACCTCCAGCGGGTTTCCCTGGCACAGGATTCGGAACCTTACCGGGTAATTCCAAGGGAAAAGGTAAGGGAAAAGGCGGCGGTAACCAGCAGTTGACCCAAGCCCAGCGGATGGATTGGACATTCGGTGGACAGCAACGCAACCTTCAGCAGTGGAAAGGGCAATCCGCAGCCAACGTGATCACACTCTTCGGTCAACCGAATCCGGCTAATGCCCGGGCTGTTCCCGGCGGAGGCGAATGGACCTATACCAATTTGAAAATCACTGATGCCGAAGGAAATCCGCACACGGCAATCACCTTTGTCGTGCTAAACGGTGTTGTGTCCGATATTCGCCTACCTGCAAACTGATCATGAACTTAACTAACTCACTGGCTCTCGTGGGCCTGTTGTCACTAGCCGCCTGTGGCCCATCGGGTAACAAGGCGTTACACGACGCCAATGCCTCCACCACCCAGGTGGCTAATACCCTGGATGACATTTCGCAGACCATTCGAACGGTTCAGGAAACGGCTAACCAAGTTAAAGCTTTCTCCGAAGACATGGCCGTAACCGGCGAACGCGTAAAAGGCATCCAAGGCGTGGAGTTGTTGGGGGATTCCGGCTGGGAATACAAGGTGGTCCATCCCGACGAAGAGACGGCCGAGGCACTGGAAACGGCCCTAAACGAACTGGGAAAAGAAGGTTGGGAATTGACAACCCGTTCTGGAAACAACCGCGATCCCTATCTCATTTTTAAGCGCCGCAAGCGCTAAGCCCAACGTCCTATTCAATCGCAACTCATTGAGCGAGAGCCTTTTTTTGCCGGCTGTCACTGGAAAATTATCAATTCAGGACGTTACTTTGGGAGTTTTGGCCTGTCATGAATACTTACAGTCTTCTCGACGAAAAGAGGTTTCTGGTTCGAGAGATCGATACGGAGGTCATGGTTTTTGATGCAGTTCGGTTAATGGATACTTATCAGGTGGGGGCCTTGATGGTGGTGGAGCATGAAATGTTGGTAGGCTTGGTTCCGAGCGGGATTACACCCGCAAGGTTGTGTTGAAAAATCGATCCTCCAAAACCACGCGGGTTCGGGAAATCATGAACCAAGAGCCGGTGAATGTTTCGCCGCGGGCGGACTTGGAGGATTGCATGAGCGTGATGGCCGAGCGGCGCATTCGGCATTTGCCGGTGGCCGAACAGGGTCATGTGTTGGGGGTGATCTCCTCCACCGATCTGCTCAAGCTCGCGATTCAGCAGAAGGATTATGTGATTGAGCAGTTGGAGTTATATATATTGCTCCGGGTCCGTAAGGTTAGAACGGCCCTTCACGCAGTGGGGTCGGGTCCATGGTGAACACGCTGGCGTCGAAGGTGGCTTTTAGCAGGTCGGTTTTCAGTACGGCATGGTCCGGGCTGTGCCAGAGATTTTCAAATTCGTCTGGGTCGGCATGTAAATCGTACAGTTCGCCTTGGTCCGTGCCGTGGTAGACGATCATCTTGTGCGTTTTGGTTCGGTACATGGTGCCGTAGCTGTGACGATGGCTCCAAGCGTTGTAGTATTCACTAAACACATAGTCTCGATGGGCGTGCGGATCGGCGGTGCCTTGCAGAATGGGGAGTAGTGTTTTGCCCTGCATGGCGGTTGGGATTTCTATTCCGGCGGCGTCGAGTAGAGTGGGGGCGATGTCGGTGAGTTCCATCAGCCCGTCGGCGCGTTGGTTGGCCTGAAACTGGTCGGGCCATTGCATGATCAGCGGTACATGCACGGCGGCTTCGTAGAAGTGTGGTCCTTTCAAGTAAATGCAGTGGTCGCCCAGCATCTCGCCGTGGTCGCTCATGAAAATGACGATGGTGTTTTCCAGCTGACCGGTTTCCTCCAAGGCGGCGATCATGCGGCCGACGTTTTCATCGATGAGTTCAACCATCGCATAGTAGGCGGCGGTCACATCGCGCTTGTCGCGGTCGGACATAGCGGCGGCGTGATATCCGCTGGGGTCATTGTGGGCGTATTCGGCGTCGAGTTTTTGGTAGGAGGTTTTGCTGTCGGGTTCGCGGGGATCAATTTTGGGTAAGGGCAATTCATCCGGATTGTAGCGGGCCAGATAATCGCCCGGCGGATCAAATGGATGATGCGGGGCAAAACAATTATAGCTAAAGAACCACGGGGTGTCCTGCTGCTCGCGCAAGAAATCGATGGCCATGTTGGCACACCAAGTGGTTTGGCTGAATTCAGCAGGGATGCCGTGCTTGATATACGGCGTGGTAGGGCCGTCATAAAGTTCCTCCCAGCTGGTGCCCTGCGCGGTGAGCCATTGGGTGTAGGCGTTCTCGGGCCAATCGGGTTGCGGATGGTGGGACCAGTGAAAGACCTCGTAGCCATCATCAATCCGTTTTTCCACCACGCCATTGGCGCAGGTCGCCAAATGTAATTTGCCGGCAAGCCCGCAGGTGTATCCGGAATCGGCCAGTAGCCGGCTGATGAGGCGTTCCTGTGGCGGCATAGCCTGTCCATTCTGGCGGCAACGCGTCGTGCGAGGGTAACGGCCGGTGAGAAAGGAAGCGCGGCTGGGCGTACACACGGGGCTTTGGCAATAGGCCCGGGTGAAGGCGGTGCCGTTGGCCACCATGGCATCGATGTGCGGCGTGCGAATGTGCGGATTGCCCAGCGCGTGGATGGTGTCCGCCCGCTGTTGGTCAGTGCAGATCCAAAGGATATTCGGCTTCTCAGGCACGCGCGTTGATACCCTGCAGACGGCCGGTATTCAATCGGTTTGCAGGAAATTGTGTAGGGCTTGGGGATAACAAAGGGTCCTTGGGCTCGACTTAGGGGTGAAATCCGGGGTAGCTTTAGCCAAGCCGATGGAGGAATCGCGCCGTCAATTTATGCTTCAAACCGCCCAGCGTTCAGCGCTGGCTGCGGGAGGATTGATGTTGCTTGATCCGGTGGATTTATTGGGCGCCACGTTGGGACGCTATCATGTGGTGAAGCGCGGGGAAAACCTTACGCTCATTGCCAAGCGCCATGGCATCACGGTGACTAACCTGGAGATTTGGAACGGGCTGACTTCTGATGTGATTATTCCTGGTCAAAAACTTTATTTGCGTCCGCAGCATTCCTCGCTGCCTTTGACGACGATCAACCGGCCGCGAGTGAATACCACCAAATGGAAAAACATTATCGCCCACCACAGTGCCACGGGAAACGGGAACGCCAAGATTTTTGATGCTGCTCATCGGCGGCGCGGCATGGAGAACGGTTTGGCCTATCACTTTATCATTTGCAACGGTACCAACGGCTGCGCCGACGGTAAGGTGGAGGTGGGCTCACGCTGGCTGCGGCAGATCAGGGGCGGCCATGTTAAGAGCGAGACATACAATGCCAATTCAATTGGTATTTGTGTGGTTGGGAATTTTCAGGAAGGTTGGGTGACGCGTCGGCAGGAGGCGTCGTTGGTGGCGCTGATTGATTATCTGAAAAATACCGTACTCAAGGGGCGGCCACGCTTTCGGGTGCACCGGGAGTTGGAGCAGACCATTTGTCCGGGTAAAAATTTCCCCGCGAAGAAATTACACGGGCTTTTCGGGTGACGCTTCCTTGGGCTAGTCTAGCTAAACACGTTTACGTTGAAGAGCGTGTGAAGTCCCTTGAGTAAGCGGTCGCTATCAAATTGAACTATGCGCATGCGTTCGATGGCTAGTTCTAGGAACTCTTGTTCAGAGCCCTTCCAACTGCCGTCGATAAACATGATGCTAATGGAATGGGCTGCGAGGCACCGGCGTTGACGGCTGGATAATTCGGCTAATGTTTCGCCGAGCTCGCTTGGGGTTTTTTCCTTCACGATTTTAGCTCCGGCTTCAATGTGTTTTAGGTTCGGCACATAGCGCTCTAGGTAGTCTTTCTCTTCGGAAGTGAATTCTTGGTCGGCGTGCGCCATGGCCAGCAGTCCGGCACAGAAGAGATCCCAATCCTCGGGGCGTTGGAAATATTCAGGGGTTTGTATCAGGGTTTTCACGGCTTCCACAACATCGTTCGCGTCGCGAACATCAATGCGGAGGGCCTTCACAGATTCTCGTTTTAGATCACGGTTTTGCAAGCGGCCGTCTTTGATATTCAGGTTAGATAGGTTGGCAAAGAGGCAGCCGCATTGGGCGTCATTAAAGGATTCACCAGCCTGTTGCAGAGCAGTATTGAGGTCATCAGTCTCCGTCAGAGCATGACTTTCGGTGAGCGCGGAAAGGTGAGATGGGATGGGGTGATTGTTCTGCTTGGCGGCTGTCTTGAGGATGGTGAGAAACAGATTTAAGTTGGCCATGACAAAATCATGCCAGAATAAATAGTTTTTTGCAAACTCCGCGAGGTATTACCAAACTCCTTGTTCCTCAAGTTGGCGGGTGGCTTGGGCAGCCCAGCCGCGATTGGCGGCCGGGCTAGCCGGACTGGGATGTAGGATTTTGCCGATGCGCACCGTTAGTCCTTCCAACGTGGTAATTGCACGTTTCTCCGCAAAACCGCCCACCGCGATGAGCCACTTGGGTTCTAGTGTTTCCACTACCTGACGGAGATGGGCGTCGCACGCAGTCATCAATGGGGCTGCTTCCTCCACGGGCAATTTATCCGGAGTTCGATTGCGACCAGTCTCCTCCATAAATACTAGAGGGCAGTGGTTGGTGATAAAATGGGTCCGGAAGAAGTCCGGTGCCGATTCGTATCGCTCGGCAAATAATCCCCACAAACGCCGGCCGCTGACTTCGCTGCGGGTGCAGGCTAGGCCATCGATTGGGCGCTTGGGGTGTTCTCTATCAGGTTTACCAATGGGGGCGTTGATCTTGAGCCATTCTCGTACAGCAGTGATTTCGCCGAACGGGACACCGCACTGGGCCATACCGAACGGACCCGGGTTCATGCCAAGGAAAACGACTTTCTTTTTTGTAGCCGCGGCAAGCTTGAGGTATTGCTCGTGTGCGGCCCACGCGTAATTAAGGGGATT
>DPAW01000108.1 GCA_003517285.1 Verrucomicrobiales bacterium | reverse complement strand
AATTTATACAACAACGACGCGATAATGCTGTTCATGCAGACGCTCTTGCCCGCGCCGGTGGCACCAGCGATCAGCAGGTGCGGCATCTCGGCCAGGTCAGCAATCATCGGTTTGCCGTACACATCCTTACCGAGGGCCACGGGGATCTTGGCCTTGCTCTTCTTCCATTCATCGCTCTCGAGCAAATCGCGCATGATGACCTTCGTCTTCACGCGGTTGGGCACTTCCACACCCACCGTGCTCTTACCGGGCACCGGGGCAAGGATATTGATGCGCTCGGCTTCTAAGGCGGCTGTGATGTTGTTGGCGTACGTGGTGATTTTTTCCATCTTCACGCCGGCGGCCGGATGCAGTTCAAACCGTGTGATGGTCGGACCCTTTGTAATATCGCCCAGCGTCACTTCCACACCGAATTGGTTGAGCGTTTTCTGGATGGTGATGGCCTGCGCCTTGAGTTCCTCGGTGGCGTCCACCTGCGGGGCATTGTACTCGGGGGCTTGCAGGAAGCTGGCGGGCGGCAGATTGTAATTCTCAATCATCGGCCCGCGATCCACGCGCGTGGCCTTGGGGCCTTTTTTCTTCGGTTGCTGGAGCGGGCCCGTACTGGAAACAGGAGCTGCGATGTGGACGGAGGATTCGGTGCCGTCCTCTTCTTCATCGGTGGCTTTGACGGGTTCCGGTGATTCCACTCCCAATACATCCTCGGCGTTGGCGGACGGCACGGAAGGTTCCGGCTCGTCGCTTTCCAAGGCGGCCGGCGGCAGTACGGTCTCCTCTTGTGCGGCGTCTTCGGGCTCGATGATTTGGGTTTCATCCAGCTCTTCCGCGCCGGTTTTCAGGGTGTAAATCTCAACGCGCTGATCCACGCCTTCGAGAGCAAATTCGCCGAGCAGCTGCACCTCATATTGCGGTTGGCTGATCAGGTCCTGCTGAATTTTTTCCGAAACTGCCACGCCACCAATCGGCGCGTAGGGCTCGATGCGTGAGGCGATATTGACACCGTCGCCCAGAATATCCTTGCCGTCCCGCACGATATCGCCCTGGTGGATGCCAATGCGCAAATCGAGATGGGCGTGCCCACGGACTTTCTCCTGAATAGCGAGCGCACAATCCACGGCATTCAGCGAACTGGCGAAGCTCAACAATAAACCGTCGCCGATTTCCTTAAGCCATTCACCTTCGTATTTCTTGACGATCGGCTTTAGCAGGCGGCGTTGTTTGCGGATCAGCTTGAGCGCCTCTTTCTCATCATGATTCGCCAACCGACTGTAACCGGCGATGTCGGTAAACATGATGGCGGCCAGTTGACGTTTGGCGGAGGTGTCGTCTTCTTCATCCTCCGCTGCTTGAGCGGCTTGGGCGCCGGGCTGGCTAAGATCGATGATGCGCGGATCATCCTGCTGCGCGGCGGCGACGGTTTCCTCCGCGGCCTGAGCAGTTTGTTCAACCTGCGTTTGCGTGGCTTCGAGTTTGCGCTGGAGATCTTCCAGTTCCTTGAGGCGCTGGCTGAGTTCATCCTCTTTTTTGGTCAGCTCCACTTCCTCTTCAGCCAGAGGTGCCGAACGGTCAATGCGGCGCAGCTTCCATTTTTGCCACATCTCTTTGGCCCAATCTTTGAGTTGAAAATTGGTGATATACAGCAGACTCACTGCGTAGACCGACAGCAGGATCACTGTGGCACCGGCCGTGCCTACGTGCTGGAAGATAGCTTTGTTAAGCAGCATGCCGATGTAGCCGCCGCCATCCACGGTGTTGAGCTGGCCAGCCAATCCACCGAAGAGGTTGGGGTACAGGCTCAGGCCTGCCGAGCCGGCCAGAATCATGGCGATCGCCCACGGCCAACGTTTGCGCAGTCCGTCGAGTTTGTTGATCAGGAAACCGAAGGCAAATACCAACGTGAGCGGCGGCAACAGATAGGCGGCCACACCCAAGGCCAGGAAACAACCCTGCGCCAGCCACGCGCCAATCAGGCCCACGAGATTGTGACGGGGATCATTGATCTCCGTGCCATTGAACGACAAGTCACCCTTGTCGTACGAGAATAGGGCCAACAAGAACAGCACAGCCAATGCAAACAGGCCGATACCGAGAACCTCGTTGGCGCCTCCCTGAGTTGTGTCCTTTTGGGGAGCCTCCTTGCGCGCCATCCGTGAGGACAGTACAGCAGAAAAGGGGGCTATTTTAAAGCTCAAACTGGCCCGTGCCCGGTTCGGAAATTGAATTTCACCGCCAAAAATGGTAGCCGTTTCACTTTCGTGGAGAACCCGCTACCCAACATTCCCAACCCGTGGAAGATCTTCCGGGAAGACCTGAAACGGGTGTGCGACAAGGAAAGCCGCGAAGTGCTGCCCAAGCGCTGGATGCGCGTGGCGCGGTTCATCCTGCTGGCCTACCGCAAGTTTGATGAAGAGCGTTGCTACATGCGGGCTGCCGCGCTGGCGTTTAATTCCCTGCTCGCTCTGGTGCCCGTACTGGCCTTGGCCGCGGCCATCTCCTCGGCCGCCACGCATGACGAATCGCAATCGGTGCAGCGGTTTGTCAGTAAAATCGTCGTCAGCGTGTTGCCCGCATCAACGAGCCACAAAGATTCTGCGGTGGAAGAGAAAATCCAAACCATCCGCACCAATCTAGAGCAAAACATCAACAACTTCATCACCAACCTTGCCAGCCAAATTCGGTTGGACAAAACCGGTGTCCTCACCGCGCTGGTCTTTATCTATCTCGGCCTGCTGGTCGTGATGCAGCTGGAGGATACCTTCAACGATCTCTTCAGCATCCGCCGCTCGCGGGCGTGGTACGCGCAGATCCTCAAATTTTCCCTACCCCTGATCCTCGGCCCCGGCTGTATCATCATTGCACTAGCTCTGACCCATGGCGGCGTCTTCGATGATCTCAGTCAACAATTGCGGAGCTTTGGTGGATTTATCAATACGCTGGTGCCTCTGCTGTTTGCCATGGCTGGGCTGACATTTCTCTACAAACTCATACCCAACATGATTGTCTCCTGGAGCGCGGCCTTTTGGGGCGGATTGGTTGCCGGCATACTCTGGCAGCTGAACCACGTACTCAGCGCCATGTACGTTTCGCATGTGCTGATGAAAAACGATCTGTACACCAAAACCTATGGCGGCAGCCTAGGCCTTTTACCCGTGTTTATGCTGGCGGTTTATTTCACGTGGCTCATCATCCTGTACGGCGCGCTCGTGGCCGCACGAGTGCAATACCATTCCTCGCCGTTGACCGAGAGTGTGGAGGATAAGGACGCCGAACCGGAGAAGCCTGTTGACGCCAAAAAAATCTAACCCAAAAAAAATCGTCGCCCTAATCGCCGCCCTTAACGCCGCGGTGTGGCTGGGAGGCGCGGTCTTTTTCACCTTCGTCGCCGGGCCGGCTTTTTTCAGCCCCGCACTGGAACCCATCCTGCCCAAGCCCGAGGACGGCATTGCCGCGCGCTATCTCATCGGCAAATTCACCGCCTTCCAGATCGCCTGCGCCAGCATT
>DPAW01000034.1 GCA_003517285.1 Verrucomicrobiales bacterium | reverse complement strand
ATCACCGTGTCCCTCACCAAATTGGCATGTATTCAGTCACCTTGAGCACAAGATTAGCTGTACTGTGAGTTTGCCTCTCTATCCATATGCTCAATGAGTAAAAGGCAACACTTAACCCGACCGTCATCGGATTGTCAGTCCGCGTGAACAAACCGGCCACTACGCCACTCACCTTGGCGTTGCGTAAGGTGCAAACGCATCCCTCGCGCCTCAAATGCCGCCTGCACTTCAGCAAATTGTGTATCCAAAATGCCCGCCAACACCAGTGCCCCGCCCGGTTTCACGCGGGCAATCAACCGTTCCGCATTGGCAATGAGCAGATCATAAAAGAGGTTTGCACACACCACATCGTGTTTCAACCGGGCATTCAACGAAAGCCGAGTCACGTCCCCGATCTTGAGTTGCAACCGATCCGACACGCGATTTTTCACTGCATTCCGGCGAGCCACGCGCACAGCTTCGGAATCATAATCAAACGCTTGGATCGGCCGATACCCCAATTTTGCCGCCGCTATCGAGAGGATTCCTGACCCCGTCCCTACATCCAACAAACTCTGCTCCTGCCCGACCTTCCGTAGGGCCACCAATTGGCGCAGGCAAAACTTGGTGGTGGCGTGTTGGCCCGTCCCGAAGCTCAGTCCCGGATCGAGGATCACCACTTTCTGTCCCGGCTTGGCCTTCTCTTTGCGCCAACTGGGTTTCAGCAGCAGTTTCCCCTGGATGTCGATCGGTTTAAAATGCCTTTTCCAGGAATCTACCCAGTCCTCCCGCCGTAAACGTTTGACCTCCAACTGCCCGGCTCCGACTGCCAAACCGCACTCGGCCACGGCCTTCAATCCAGCCTGTACGGCGTGCCGGTGCGCTTCGGTGACCGTTTGTTTCTCACTGAGATAAACAGACAGAATGGGCCCGAGCTTTTCCGGATGCGTGAACACCGAAGGCGTTTGTTCAAACACCTTCTCCAGCACCCATCCCACAGCCTCTTCGGCCTCGGCCGTGGTGGTGAGTGAAACCTGCCGAAAAGCCGTCTTCATTACCCGGCGGCAATCGCTTCCTGCTGCAGTTTGGCCAGTGCCTCCACGCCCGTGCGCCCCAGAGCCAGCATTTCGTTCAATTGATCTGCGCTAAACGTCGCCTCTTCGCCGGTGCCTTGCACCTCGATGTATCGGCCAGTCGTGGTCATAACGAGGTTCATATCCACCTCGGCCGCCACATCCTCCACATAGCACAAGTCCAGCAACGGCGTGCCTTCCACCACCCCAACACTCACCGCGGCTACCGGATCAAGAAACGGACTCTCCAAAAGCTTACCTTCTTTGATCAGCTTGTTCACCGCTAGGCTCAAGGCCACATAGGCTCCGGTGATCGAGGCGGTGCGCGTGCCGCCATCGGCCTGCAGGACATCGCAATCGATCCAAACCGTCCGACTGCCAAGCTTTTTCAAATCCAACGCCGCCCGCAATGACCGGCCAATCAGTCGCTGAATCTCCGTTGAGCGCCCGTCGAGCTTGCCCTTGCTCACATCACGGCGCTTCCGGTCGAGCGTGGAGTAAGGCAGCATTGAATACTCGGCTGTGATCCAGCCGCCTTCCACACCCTGCGCCTGCATCCAGCGCGGGACGCTTTCCTCGATGCTCACCCCGCAAATGACTCGGGTGTCACCCCATTCGATCAAGGTGGAGCCGGTGGCATGCGGGGCTATGTTGTTTTGAAAAGTAATTGGACGCAGTTGATCGACAGTCCGTTGGTCGTGGCGCTGATAGGATTCGCTCATGAGCCGCGCAGTGTAGGCAGCCGACCAACGCACGGCAATGCCGAACGCCCGTTTTTCATCGTCACCAACGTCCGCATTTCCTACCGTCCGCGCATGACGCCGCGCGTCCCATGGAATCCGTTTGAAGTCATGCAACTCCTGCTGGCTTGGATTTTCGCACTCATGCTCGGCCAACTCGCCTTCAACCTGTTGCTTCCTCCCAAAATTGAAGGCCAACAAACCGTGAAGGACGGCAACCAAACACTCACCGTGGAGTTTCTCGATTCCACGCGCTACACGCATTCCGAGCACAATGGCACCTACCAGTTTCAAGGCGAAGCCCCAACGCTCAACCGCCACGCGCTCACGCTGTCTCCCGAAGAGGGCCCGGAAATCTCCGTGACTTTTCCTGGCACCCTACGCGATCGCATTGGACTACTGGCCACCAACATCGTGTTTGTTCAATTCAGCGCGCTGGGCCTAATCGCCTTTCTTCTGCGATACCACAAGATTTCCTGGAGCGCGGCCTTCGGTAGAATCAACGATCGCCCCCTCACCTTGGGCCTGCCAATTCTGTTCGGCATCGGCTTCGTCGTCCCCGCCCTTGGCCTGCATTTGGTGTCGCAGCAACTGATCATCGCCTTGGGCGGTCAGCCGACCTCACAAGAGGCCGTGGAAATGGTCGCCCGAGCCAGCGCTCCGCCTGAGCTTGCCCTGCAGGCGCTCAGCGTGGTGGTGATGGCGCCGATTTGCGAAGAGCTGCTCTTCCGCGGAGTCATCTATCCCTCACTACGCGACTTGGGCCACCGCCGTCTAGCGATTGCCGCAAGCTCACTCCTCTTTGCCGCCATACATGGCTCGCTGGCGCTCATCCTGCCGCTCACGGTGCTTGCTGTCATCTTGGTTTGGCTTTACGAGAAGACCGGCTCCATTGTCGCGCCCGTCCTGATGCACTCCGCGTTTAATGCCGTCAACTTCGCCATGATCAAACTCCTTCCCCAAATCGCCCAATGAGCCTGAGCGAAACTAAACTCATCCAACGCCTCACTCAGGATCTCCCCGCAGATTCATCCGTCTTAACCGGCCCCGGCGACGACTGCGCCGTACTCGACTGGAGCGGTTCCAAGCTGCTTTTCAAAACCGACGCCATCGTCGAAGGCATCCATTTCGAACGGAACACACCGCCCGAGGCCATCGGACGCAAAGCCTTGGCGCGCGC
>DPAW01000228.1:2260-7230 GCA_003517285.1 Verrucomicrobiales bacterium | reverse complement strand
AAAGTGTTTTGGTGGTACAACATGTACTCGAGTGCCGACTGGAGCCTCACGCCGCGCCCAATGTACCCGGCCGATGGCCGCAAGGTGTTTGATATCTACACCCAGCCCGCCTCCATCCGAACGGAGATCAAGCGGGACTTGGGCGAGTTTCCCTTCCCCGGATTCTGGGGGCCGGCCGCCGGCATGACCACGCCGCAGGGCTCAGCCGATTGTGTGAGTTGCTGGATCGCTGAGTCCGCCAAATGGGTGGAGCAACGCCAATCACCGACGCTCACCACCATTTATCTGCCGCACCTGGATTACAATCTCCAACGCCTCGGTCCGAATGATCCGGCCATCGGTGCCGATCTCAACATGATCGATGAGATCGTGCGTGATCTGGTGGAGTTTTATGAAGTGCGCGGTGTACAACCGATCATTCTTTCCGAATACGGTATCACGGAAACGAATCGGGCGATTCATCTGAACCGCCATTTCCGCGAACAGGGATGGCTGACGATCAAAGAGGAACTCGGCTTGGAACTACTGGATGCAGGCGCCAGCAAAGTGTTCGCTGTGGCGGACCATCAAGTGGCGCACCTGTACGTCAACGACCTCGCCTTACTCAACGACGTCAAAGCACTTGTCGCTTCGATCGATGGGGTCGATTCAGTCTTGGATGGCGAAGCCAAAACCGAACGCGGCATTGCCCATGAACGCGCCGGGGATCTGATCGCTGTTTCCGCCGAGGATAGTTGGTTCACCTACTACTACTGGCAGGACGATGCCAAGGCCCCGGACTTCGCGCGCACGGTCGATATCCATCGCAAACCCGGTTACGATCCGGTGGAGTTGTTTATCAATCCGGAAATCACTTTCCCAAAGCTGCACATTGCCCGACGGTTGCTGCAAAAGAAACTCGGCTTCCGCATGCTCATGGACGTGATTCCGCTGGACGCCACTTTGGTCAAAGGCTCCCATGGTTGCCGCCCCACCGATCGCGCCGATTGGCCCATGCTGCTGTCGGCTATCGATGCACTTCCCTCAGGCGACGCCCTGAAAAGCACCGATGTGCATGAAGTCATCCTGCGCGCCGTCGGTTAAATGAGTTGTACGCCGCCCGGCCGCCACTACACTGCGCCCATGCGTTTATCGGCCCTTCTTGCTCTGCTCATTATTAGCCTCAATCTTTCCGCCGAAAACTGGCCCGGATGGCGCGGTCCACGTGGGGATGGCACGAGTCTGGAAAAAAACATCCCGACCGAATGGAGTGCCACCAAAAATATCCTCTGGAAAACCCCCATTCCCGGCAAAGGCCACGCCTCCCCAATCGTCTGGGGCGAACGGATTTTTTTGGTTACCTGCGAGGAAGAAAAACAGGAGCGCCTGCTCCATTGCGTGGATCGCACCAACGGCAAGGTTCTGTGGAAGCGTACCGTGGTGAGGTCCCCGCTGGAACGCGTCCATCGCCTGAATAGCCGCGCCTCCAGCACACCGGCCACCGACGGCACGCACGTGTACGTTTCGTTTCTAGACCAAAAAGAAATGGTGGTGGCCGCGTACGACTTTACCGGCAAACCGGTCTGGCAAGTGCGCCCCGGCGTGTTTTCCAGCGTGCACGGTTACTGCAGCTCGCCGGTGATCTGGAAAGATAAACTGATCGTGAACGGCGACCACGATGGCCCCTCCTACATCGTCGGCCTCAATCGACAATCCGGCAAGACACTCTGGAAAACTGCGCGTGCCAATCGGACCCGCAGCTACTGCGTGCCCACCCTGTTTACCCTAAACGGCAAAACCCAGATGGTTCTGAGCGGTGACAAAAGCGTAGCCAGCTATGATCCGGACACCGGTAAAAACATTTGGTCCCTCAACGGCCCTACCGACCAGTTTGTCGCCTCCATCGTTTACAACAACCAAGCCGATCTACTTTTCATGACCGGCGGCTTCCCACAGCATCACATCATGGGCATCCGCCATGACGGCCAAGGTGTGATTGATGAACAGGACAAAATCGCCTGGCACCATCGCACGCCCAATTGGGTGAGCTACGTGCCCTCGCCGATCGCCGCCGGGCGCTATTTCCTGATCGTCAATGACCGCGGATTCGCCAGTTGTTTCGACGCCAAATCCGGTCAACCCACCTGGGCTGGACATAAACTCAGCCGCGGCGCTCATGCCAGTCTGGTCAGCGCCAAAGGACTCGTGTATTTCACCGTCGACGACGGCACCACGTACATCATCCGCCCCGGCAAAGAACTCGATATCGTTGCAGAAAACGCCCTTGGCGAACGCGTATTCGCCAGCCCGGCCATTAGCCAAGGCAGAATCTACCTCAAAGGCGACCAGCATTTATACGCCATCGGCAAATAGCCGGAACTGGCAGACAAACTGCTAAGCTTCGGGGGAATAAAGCCGTTTTGACTTGAAAAACAGCCATTTTATGATTAGTATGAAAATGACGGTGGTTACAATACGCCAAGGATAAACCGCTCATGAAAAACACTTTATTTTGGAGCACCGCATTCCTTTCTTTACTACAGGGGGCATGGGCGGGCGTTCCGGCTATCCCGGGAATACCCGGAGCCACCAATGCGGTGCCCGGCATGGCAACCAACACGCCTCCCACCATGGTCCCCGGAGCGATCCCTGGCGGGGTAGGTACAATTCCTGCCGTACCGGGAATGGTTCCAGGCGGAGTACCCGGTATAGCGCCTACCAACGCCGTCCCCGGTGGAGTTCCAGGAATGATCCCCGGTGGAGGTATTCCAGGGGCCCCCGCTATCAACCCCGGAACAGGAATCCCGATTTCTGGTGGCGGGGTTCCCGGCACTCCGGGTACAACACCCGTTTCCACCAACGCGCCTCCAGTGCAAATCCAGGAAATCATTACTCCCGAAGCCATTCAGGAAGCTATGCGGGTTTACCTTCAAGGCGCACGCGTTATCCGTGAAGAAGCCGAAAGCGGCATGATGCGCCAACAACACAACCTGGCCGTGCTATACGGGTTGGGACTGGGAGTTCCCCTTGACCACCAAAAGGCATTTGAATGGTACAAGAAAGCTGCAGACGAAGGCCTGCCCGAATCACAATTCAACGTGGCCATTGCCTACCAAAATGGAATGGGTACACGCAAAGATTTGGTAAACGCTTTCAAATATTTCATTCTGGCCTCGGCGCAAGGTCTCATGATCCAAACAGCCCCGAACGAACTACCTCGGCCATTAGCATCAGAATATCGGGATTACCTCGCCCGATTTCTCAACCGGGAACAAATCGAAACAGGCCAACGTATGGCCCGTGGTTTCATGACCAACCTAGAACGTCGCCGTTATTACAAGCGCCGTCAGCTTTTCGATAAGTACAAAGCCAGCCTAATTCTCACCGGAAAAAACCACATGGACCCGGATAATTATTCTGACTACTTGGAAATCCTCTTGAAGAACGGCACGCCAATTTATGATCTGTACAACCGGACGAATTTCTTTCCACCCATGATTGAAAATTTCACCTATCAGCGCATCCCGCCCCCGGCGATCTTGGCCCCCCCGACAGTGGATGCGGATGACAGCTCCTCATCCCTGACGCCAACACCAGCGCCAACCACGCCCGGCAGTTAGTCGGCGGCAACAGCTTCGGCCGCCAAATGATGGCGCACAGCCAGACTCAACAACTGGCCCACTACCATTAGGGCCGCCAAATCTTTTTCGGAAAATTCCGCCCCCTCGTCAGTATCTTCCACGCATAAGAGGCCCAGTTCTTCCCCTCCCCAAATCATCGGCACATAAAGCCCCGCGTTCATAGAAAGTCGCCGCACACATTCTTCCTTGCCCACCTGTTGCCAGGAATAGCCCGTGCGAATCGCAAGGGCTCGATGCGCGAGTGTGTCGCTTAAAATAGGTTTCAATGCTGGGCGATGCGCCTGCAATCGAATGCGGCCCGCCTCATGATCGACCACAAAAAAAGCGGCCCGCTTAGCCGTGGTCAACCACTTGGAGACCCCGTTCACAAACCATTCGGCCAGCGCTTTATTATTCTTGGCCCGGTGTATTTGCCCCACCAATTCAGGCAAGAGTTTCAGAAACTCCTTGGAACCGGAACCGGCCTGACCCGCCTCAGACAAAGCCAATTGACCGTTAGGCCGAATGCGGCCCATGGGACTCTTGCGGCTTTTCAGGACAGCATCCAGGTCCGATTTTTTTCGCTGGCCCGGTTCAAAATACCGATAACTTTCCTCTTTGTATACCGGATAGGAATCCAGCGCCTCGAACGCACAATCATCCTCCTCTTGGGTTGCCGGCACGGTTGGTGTTTCCGATTTCCGTTTCGGCATCGCCATGTGCCCATTGTCATAACGGAACCGCATCATTGCTCCGCCTATGCACACTTCATCCTCGGGCTTCACTACACGCGCGCCGGACAGCGCCTCGCCGTTCACCAAAGTGCCATGAGTGCTACTTAAATCTTCCACCCAACAAATACCACGGGTCCGCCAGATTCGGGCATGGGTTCGTGAAACCTTGAGATCCGAACTCAGGTCCACATGAATTTCCTGTTCGGGATGTTTTCGCCCGACAAAGATTTCATCGAGATCATACACCAGTTCCTCCTGTCCTGCATCGGTAGTCAAATCAATATGAATCCCCTTTACCGGCCGGCCATCATTTACGGCATCTGCTTTGGGTTCAGAGGGATCAGAACCTGTAGTCCGATCTGGACGCCCCCTTGGTTGAAGTCGGCTCAGATTCGGTTTATTCTGTGGTGCCCCACCTCTTCGATGCGCCGAAAGCGGCTTGCGCAACGTGAGTTTCGTACCTCCCAACATCACTTCCGCATCGGGCAAAATTTCCATGGCCGCCACTAACCGTTCGCCATTTACATGCGATCCTCCGCTACTGCCCAAGTCTTCCAGAAACACCTTGTCTCCAGCCAACCAGGCCCGCGCATGCACTCGCGACACCGATTCATCCGGCGTCAGATCCAACTGCACC
>DPAW01000228.1:0-1886 GCA_003517285.1 Verrucomicrobiales bacterium | reverse complement strand
CCTCGCCGCCTTGTTTGATCTCCACCTCGATCATTAGTCTTCAGCTTGGCGAGAGGTAGGGCCTTCCGTCAATCTTCATCGACAAACGAAGCTTGAGCCCGCCCGCCCTTGTCCGGCATCTTCCCTTCCTCGGCAATGAGTACCGGCACGACAAGAGTCATTATTCAGCGGCAAAACGGCGAAGTCCTCGCTGATCATAATCTTGACCACGGCACTTACGGCATTGGCCGGGATCCCGGAAATGCGCTATCCTGTGACAGCCAATATCTCTCACGCCAACATGCCACCCTAACTCTGACGCCGGATCAGTGTTGGATTGAAGACAACCAAAGCACTCACGGCACTTTCCTCAATAGAGCCCGTCTTACTGAGCCCGCCGCGGTACCCCGTGATCAAGCCGTGCAGATTGGCGACCTGTTTCTCACTATCACCAACCCAACAACCATCGACCATGCCGCCCGTCTCTATGTCCCAGGCGATGTGATTGGCAATGGCCGCTACACGCTCAAACAGGAATTGGGCCGGGGCGGTGGCGGCGTGGTCTGGCTAGCCCAAGACGAGCACCTGCAACAGGCCGTTGCCATCAAGCGCCTTCCTCCCGAGCTTGCCAATGACACCATCGCCCTCGGTGATCTTATTGGTGAAGTACAGAAGGCCAGACTGCTCAGCCATTCAAACATCATCCGCATTCACGATTTTGTTAAACTTCCAGACGAGCTTCCGTTCATTACCATGGAGCATGTTAATGGTACTGATCTTGGTTCATTGAGAAACCAGCAGTCCAACGGTTGTTTCACGTGGAGCCGGCTAGAAGGTCTCGCTATTCAAATGTGCGAAGCCCTTCAGTACGCGCACGAACAAAAAATCATCCATCGCGACTTAAAACCCGCGAACATGATGATAACCCGCGAAGGCAACCTGAAGCTCGCGGATTTCGGCATTGCCGCTAGTGTCTCAGACAGCAATCCCAAAGCCGAAATGGAAGGCGACGCCAGCGGCACCACCGTGTACATGAGCCCCCAGCAAATGCGCGGTCTACGCCCGGAACCGACTGATGACATTTACGCACTCGGAGCCACCCTATACGATCTCATCACCACTCGGCCGCCCTTCTACACCGGCGATATTTTCCAGCTCGTTCAGGAAGTGCCGCCTCCCACCATTTCCCAGCGCATGGCTGATTACAATCTGGAAAACCACCTACCGCCGCACGCGGAACAGGCCATAATGCTATGCCTCGCCAAAAACCCTGAAGAACGCCCGGCATCCGCCAAGGATTTAGCTGATCTCCTGCACCCCGGCGAAGCTCCCCCACCGCCACCTCCAATGCCTGCCCCGGAGGAAATTGAGGAAATGGAATCCATCCTCAGCGAACCACTCCAACATACGCGACAATTCTTGGAGGAAAACCTTCCTCAACCCGTCACAGGCTGGTGGCGCGTGGCAGACACCCGCAAACGCGGCTACGCCTTATTTGGAATTCTTTGTAGCAGTCTGATTATTCTCGAGTTGATCTATTCAAAACTCGAACACGATTCCTTCTGGCAAACCCTGAAGGTCAATCGGTTTTTCCTGCCTTGGTAAAATTGGGAGAACTTGAAAAGAAGCGTCACGTCACTGCAACCGCAATCCCATCCGAACATTCCGCCGATAGGTTCGGCTAGGATTCACCCTCAACGAGCTGATTGAAACACTCGAACTTTGAGTACGCACACTCGCTGTACTTATTGCCGAGTTTACAACCGCACGTGGCGCCGGCGCCGAACGGCCAAAACGCGGTGAAAGCCGGAACCCACCAAAACCTCCCACCATCCGCAAGATCCCTCCCCGCCGCCGACCATTGGAAAAATCCCCCTGAACCGGCACGGTTAACACACGAATGTTTC
>DPAW01000342.1 GCA_003517285.1 Verrucomicrobiales bacterium | reverse complement strand
TCAAGAAGAGCCAGGAATTCCTCGTGCAGCACGCCAAGGAAAACCCCGACAAACCCTTCTTCCTGTTTCACTCCATGCAAGCCGTGCATTTGCCGTCCTTTCCGGGTGACGCGTTCAAGGGTAAGACCAAGGCTGGACCACACGGCGATTTCATTTTTGAAATGGACCATATCGTCGGCGAACTGATGAAGACGCTGGAGCAGCACGACCTCGCCGAGAATACGCTTATTATTTTCTCTAGCGACAACGGCCCCGAGGTGCCTACCACCATCGCCATGCGTCGTGATCACCAACATGATGGCGCCCATCCGTGGCGCGGTGTGAAGCGCGATCAATGGGAAGGTGGCCATCGCGTACCGTTCATTGCCCGCTGGCCCGGCCGCATCCCCGCCGGTCGCACGGCCGATCAAACCATCTGCCTGACCGACCTCCTAGCCACTGTGGCGGCGATAACCGAATCCAAAATCCCCAACAACGCCGGCGAGGATAGCTTCAATATTTTACCCGCGCTCCTCGGCGGTAAGGAGCCCGTTCGCGAATACACCCTGCACCAAACCATCAGCCTTGATCTGGCTATCCGCCAAGGCGACTGGAAATACCTCGATCACCGCGGTTCCGGAGGCAACAACTATCACCGTGGCGGTGAGTGGGGTATGAAACAGTTTGCTCTGCCCGAGAAAGCGCCCGGCGCGCCGGGGCAATTGTACAACCTCAAAACGGATCCGGGCGAAATAACCAATCTTTACCTAGAGGAATCCGAGCGCGCTCAGATGCTTAAGACCAAGCTCGAGGAATTCAAACGCTCTGGCCGCAGTGCGCCGCGGAATTAGTGGTTGCGCTCGATGGTCAGATTAACATAATCCAAAAAACCCGCCGGACCGAGAGTCCGACGGGCTACCCAACCTGTAATGCCCCCCATGCTCCTCCATCGGGGGGCTTACTTTTTAATAGACGCAATTCCTCTGGATAGGTTTCAGTCTTTCTCGGTTTCGCCTGTTTTCGGGATAGGGTTCGGCGCTGGGGGAGGATCAGGCGTGGTCACTTCGTTGGTGCGCCCGAGCAACCCCATCGCCGCATTACGGGCATCGGATAGCGCTTCGGGTGAGAAATTTTCCGGAGGCGTTCGTAGCGCCTGCCGCGCATCCCGATGGCCGTTGGCGGAGGCGATGTGAAACCACACGTAAGCCTGATGCCAATCGGGTGGTTGATTGGTGAAATAATTTACCCCGCGCAAAAACTGTTCCTGGGCGAGATCCTCGAGATTCTTTTTCCTCCATGTTAGTAGCTGGCCTTTGAAATTCCAGTCGCGCCGAACTACCATGTGGCCATCGTGAAACCGGTATTCGGTGCGCGGCACGCCGTTGGTGTACCAGGAACGTTGCAGGAGGCGAAGGCCGTTGGTGTACACGGCTTCGTGGCTGGGCGCGCCATTGACGTGTTGCCGGGCCAAGGTGCCGGTGAAGGGTTCGGTAGCGTCCGGTTTGAAAAACAGGCCATCACGTTCTTCCAAGACCAGATTCGCCGGGCGCGTGGGCTCGGTGGAAATCGGTTCCGAACTACACGCCACCAGACCGCCGGCGAGGGCGGCCAATAAAAAACACCTCCCCATACGGAAAGGTGTAGTGAAAATTCAATCGTTTGCCGAGCCGCAAATAGCGGCTCATCGCGGCGAAGCGGAATTGATAAACCCGATCATGGGCGGCGAGGCTGGGCGCGGGCGCGCACAAAGCATCGGGTTCCCCGCCGGATCCACGGGCGTGATCGTGACTTTAAACTGATTTAACGATTGTTGGCGCCAATCAGTGCGATTGCGAAACAGGCCGCCGATAAACGGTGCGTGGCTGAAGTAAGGCACATTTTGTCGGCTGAACGTGCGCAGCGAATGAGCATGGCTGCCAATCTGCATCGGCACGCCTGGGTAGGCCTGGAACTGTGTGTTCAAGGCGCTGAACGAGGCGGGGCCGTTTTGCCAGCGGCCGGCGAAGTTTACATCCACCAGACCATTGGCCTGCACAAAAGGCAGCGCGGTAAACTGCACCGACTGTTGTGCGCTCAAGCCGGGAGCGAGCAGCGACAGGATCAGTAGACTGATGGACCAACGATTCACTGCGAACAATATGCGTTGAGTCACCCGATTCCGCAAGCTTGCGCGGGCGGGAAATTGGCTCTAGCGTTTCGGCATGAAATCCTCGGTCTGGCTGGCTTTGAGCCTTCTGTTAGTGCCCTCCATTTTTGCTCAACCCATAGGTTATATATACGATGAAGCCAAGGTGCCCCACTACACCTTGCCGGACCTGCTCACCACCCAAAAAGGCGCCACTGTAAAGACGTTGAAGGATTGGGAGACCCGGCGTCGCTCGGAGGTGTTGGCCTTGTTCGAGGAACACATGTACGGCCGCTCGCCCGGTCGGCCGGCCAAGCTGAGTTTTCACGTGGTAGAAGAAGCCGAGCAGGTGCTCGGTGGATTGGCTAATCGCCGGCAGGTCGAGGTGCGGTTTGCCGGCAAGGCAGATGGCCCGCGCATGACGGTTCTGATCTATCGCCCGACCAAGGCACGCAAGGCCGTGCCTGCATTCCTCACGCTCAACTTCCGGGGCAATCATACCATCCATGCCGATCCGGCCATTCGCCTGCCGCACTCTTGGGTGCGCGGGCGTACTCAGGGTGAGACGGTCAACAATCGCGCCACGGAAAAAGGCCGCGGAGTCGCCGCCCACCGTTGGGCGGTCGAAGCTATTCTCAAACGCGGCTACGCGCTGGCGACCCTTTACTATGGAGACATCGATCCGGATTTTGATGACGACTGGCAGAACGGCGTGCATGCCTTGTATCCCAAGCCCAAGCCGAACGAATGGGGCAGCGTGGCGACCTGGGCCTGGGGCTTGAGCCGGGCACTGGATTATTTGGAGACCGACCAAACGATTGATGCCCGGCGTGTGGCCGTGATGGGCCATTCGCGATTGGGCAAAACCTCTCTGTGGGCCGGTGCTAGCGATCCCCGATTTGCGATGGTGATCTCCAATAACTCAGGCTGCGGCGGCGCGGCCTTGTCCCGTCGCACTTTTGGCGAAACGGTGAAGCGCATCAACACCAGTTTTCCGCACTGGTTTAATGACAACTTTCAGAAGTATAACGGCAACGAAAATGCCTGTCCGGTGGATCAGCACATGTTGGTCGCGTTGGCCGCGCCACGGCCGGTGTACATCGCTAGCGCCGTGGAGGATCGCTGGGCCGATCCGTATGGCGAATTCCTATCCGGTCTGCACGCCAATCCGGTTTATCAATTGTACAAACTGCCAGGAATGCCCGCAGCCAAGCAGCCGGCCGTGGATCAGCCGGTGATGGGTACGATCGGCTATCACGTTCGCACGGGGAAACATGATGTGACCGATTTTGATTGGGAACAGTACTTGAAATTTGCCGATAAACACTTTAAGGCAAAAAAGTAATGGTTTTCCGAGAAAAAATTCACACGGTGACGCTTTTCCTTCGATTGCCAGTCGTAACCAAAACGTATAAAATACGTCACCTCATATGAGAATGCCTAAAATCATTTTTACGATAGCCGCGCTCCTCGCGCTGCTCCAGCCCCTGCATGCGGTTGTGCCCGCTTGGGAAAAGGAAGCGCCGGAAACCGTTGCTGACCTGTTGGCCATTCAGAAACAGGTCCAGAAAGTGTTGCCCAAATGCATGGCTGCGACGGTGACCCTCCAAATGGGCGGATCCTCGGGCAGCGGCGTGGTCGTCAACAAAGAGGGCTTAGTGCTGACTGCCGGCCACGTTTCCGGCAAACCCGGCCGGGCAGTGAAAATCATTCTCGCCGATGGCCGCGAGCTGAAAGGCAAGGCGCTTGGAATGAACGGCAAAACTGATTCTGGCCTGGTGCAAATTACCGATCCGCCTAAAGACCTGCCGGTGATCGAGTACGATAAAAGTAAGGAGGAACTTCCCGG
>DPAW01000352.1:508-4538 GCA_003517285.1 Verrucomicrobiales bacterium | reverse complement strand
GCCAGACTGTCGATGTTTTCATCAATCACAAAGGGATGATCCGTGCGCCGGCGAATGGCGAGGTTCTCCTCGTACTTAGCGCACGGTTGCTCGATGTAAACATCCACATCGCGCACGGCCCGCACCACGCGGGCGGCCTCGTGCATCAGCCAGCCGGTATTGGCATCGGCCACCAGCTTGTCGGTCGGCTCCAAAATCGCGCGCGCGGCATGGATGCGTTCGATATCCTCGTTGGGATCTCCACCCACTTTGAGTTGAAATCGCCGATACCCTTCCTCGCGGTATCCGGAAATCTTGCGGGCCATCTCCTCCGGCGCCTCCTGCGAGATGGCGCGGTACAAATGGAAATCCTCCCCATACCGCCCCCCGAGTAATTCACACACACTTTGACCACTAGCTTGTCCAAATAGATCCCAGCACGCCATATCCAACGCGCTCTTCACATACGGATGCCCTTGCAGAGCCTTGTCCATCAGACGATTAATCGGCCCTAGCCGAGTGGGATTCTGCCCGATCAGGTGCGGCCCCAATTCGCCCACCCCCGCGCGTGCGCCGGCGGCGTAGGCCGGCAGATAAAACGGCCCCAGCGGACACACCTCGCCGTGCCCCGTAAACCCGGCATCGGTCTCAATCGCCACCACCGTGCTGTCAAACACCTCCACCGATTTGCCGCCGGACCATTTATAGCTGCCCTCATGCAACGGCAGATCCACCTGATACACCTTGATGCGCGTGATTTTCATGAACGCAGAGGGGATACCGTCCAAAGCAATTTTGGACAATCCTCAAATGCAGCCAGGCAACCACATTCGTCAACGAAGAGTTTTCCGAATTCGATTCTCGTTGTGTTCTCCCTAGATAGATTCTAATGTGCCAAACCCTTCGCCAACCAGGCATGTTTCCTGATATACAATTCAATGGTGAGTTGCGTCCATCGCAGGCGGACGTCGTAAAAATCGCCCGCAAACAACTTGATGCCGGTGAACGCCAACTGCACATCGTGGCGCCTCCTGGCTCTGGCAAGACGGTCACGGGACTGTACCTGTGGGCGGAGGTGATCAAACAGCCGACGTTGGTTCTTTGCCCAAACTCGGCCATCCAAAGCCAATGGGCGGCGCGAACGGATTTGTTTTCGGCGGCTGGAAAAGCGTTGCCCAAGCATTGGGTGAGCACGGAGACGGAAAAACCGAGCCTGTTGACTTCGTTAACCTATCAATCCGTTACGCTACCGTCGCGTGATGATTCGACGCTGGATACGATGGCTGTTTTCAGCTGGGTGGATCAGCTCATCGAGAAAGGTGAAGCAAAAGATCCTGCAGAGGCGCAGGTTTGGATCGAAAGCCTTCAAAGCAAGAATCCACATTATTATCACGATCGGCTTAGTTTCTTTCGAAAAAAAGTTCGGGACGAGGTTTCGTTAGGGGGCGATACGATGAAATTGCTGCATACATCCGCACTAGCCACGCTGAAGCGGTTGCGCGATAACGGTCTAGGGTTAGTAATTCTCGATGAGTGCCACCACCTCATGAGCCATTGGGGCCGCGTGCTGGCAGCTACGAACGAATTCCTCGGCAACCCTATTGTACTAGGACTAACAGCCACGCCGCCTGAACAGGCCGAAAGGGACACGGTAGATGCCAAACGTTACCGTGCCTATTTCGGTCCAGTGGATTACGAGGTGCCCGTGCCTGCGGTGGTAAAAGATGGATTTCTTGCGCCGTACCAAGACCTAGCCTATTTCGTACGACCACTGGGCAAAGAGTTGGAGTACATCACGCAAACTTCAGAGACGTTCGACCAGTTGGTGGAGGACTTGTGCAACCCTCCGTTAGATGACAACGGGCACCCTGTGCGTGAGAGCATGATAGACTTTACGAGCCGTGTACTGGCCGAGCGCGACCTGATCATCATGAAAGCGGACTCATGGAATGATTTCGAAAGCCGCGCCGGATCGTTCTCCGAGGCTGGCCGCATTTTTCTTAATGACCGTGGCGTTGCGTTTCCTGAAGGTGTTCCAGAGCTCGAACTTACACCATATGATGAAATTGTATGGGCCGACCCGCTGGACCGTCTTTTTCCTATTCTCTCGTGGTACATTCGCCATGGCTTGAGGCGGTCCGTTAAAAAGGCAGATCAAGATCTGGCTCAACACGCAATCAGTCGCCTGCGGCTGCTCGGCACGCAGATCACCGAGACGGGCTCTCAACAATGCGCCTCACCGGTCTCGCGTATCTTGGCCTACTCACGAGCCAAGGCGCGAGCACTGATCCCTATTCTTAAGCGCGAACAAACCGAATTGGGAGACACAATTCGCGCGGTTGTGATTTGTGATTACGAAAAAACCTCTGCCGTAAGTGCTGAGCTGGACCATCTTCTTGATGATGAAGCCGGAGGTGCTATCGCAGCCTTTCGCGAATTACTCACAGACGAGAACACGGATAAGCTGGATCCAGTACTCATCACCGGTTCTACAGTGCTAGTAGATGATGACCTGAGGCCAAAGCTGGAGAGTGCAGCATTACAATGGCTATCCCTCAATAAATTTTCTGTAGAGTTCGTTTGGCAGGAGTCTGAAGGCTTTCACGTTCTTTCCGGAAAAGGCTCTGACTGGTGTCCACGGGTATATGTGGAAATGATCACCGAACTATTTCAGCAGGGTATTATCCGCTGCTTAGTGGGCACCCGCGGGCTACTTGGCGAAGGATGGGATGCAAATAAGATCAATGTACTCATTGACCTGACCTGTGTAACTACCTCAATGACCATCAATCAATTACGCGGTAGATCGTTCCGTCTCGACCCTGATGTACCTGAAAAACTGGCCAATAACTGGGATGTCGTTTGCATCGCGCCGGAATTCAAAAAAGGCCTGGACGATTACCATCGGTTTCGAAAAAAGCACAATAACCTGTACGGAGTAACCGACGATGGTTGCATCGAAAAAGGCGTGGGGCACGTACACGCGGCATTCACAGAAATTGAGCCAGAGGGCGTGGAAGAAAATATGGTAGAGCTCAACCGCGACATGCTTGAACGGGTTGAGCAGCGATCGCACTTTCGCAGCTTGTGGAAAATTGGCGAACCGTACCACCCCGAACCCATCCTGGCGGTTGAGAAAAAATACGGTGGTGGCAACGGCTTTAAGCCAATGTCACCGCTCAGCCAAGAATGGACTGAAGGCTCTCTCACCCAAGCCATCGGTCGCGCGGTGATTGGCGGTCTAGCTGAAGCCGAATTACTGAAAAATATGGGTTGGAGTGAAGCCGAGCAGAACATTCACGCCGCAGAACGAGCGGGCGGTTATGTACGCATATTTCTTGAAAATGCCGATGAGGAAACCAGCCGCATGTTTGCCCAAGCGATGGCCGATGTGTTTGGGCCAGTGGCAGACGCACGCTACGTCATCCAGCGCAAAGCTGATTTTGAATACTCAGAAAGCCGTTTCAAAGACACATGGGTACTGGATAAAACGCCGGAATTCATTTCCCAATTCATCGAGAATCGCACCCAAGTGACTAAACGCCGCCGCGAAGTACTGAAGGTGCACGCCGTACCAAAAATCCTTGCCCGAAACAAGGAGCGCGCCCTGCTCTTCCAAAAGAATTGGAATATCCACGTCAGTCCTGGAAACGTGTGGTACTACACTCACGAGGGGACCAAAAGCATGCTTCAGGAAGCCAACGAAAAAGGTTGGCTACCGAAAGATCCTGTCCATCAAAAGGACGTGTTCATGTAACAAAAAACGCCGGACCTCCCCATGAGATCCGGCGCCGTGATTGGATTGGTAGGTTAAACCGCTTCTTCGCCGCTTTCGCCCGTACGGATTCGGATGGCCTGTTCGATTGGTTGGACAAAGATTTTACCGTCTCCAATCTTGCCGGTAGCCGCCGCCTTGGTGATTGCTGCGATGGCGTCATCCACCGTCCCGTCCGCCACTACGGTTTCGATTTTTACCTTTGGTAAGAAATCCACCGTGTACTCACTGCCCCGATAGATTTCCGTGTGTCCCTTCTGGCGACCGAAGCCTTTT
>DPAW01000352.1:0-157 GCA_003517285.1 Verrucomicrobiales bacterium | reverse complement strand
CCAGCGCGTCTTTCACTTCCTCCAGCTTGAAGGGTTTGATGATTGCTTCAATTTTCTTCATTCAAATATTCCTTGGTTTGGGATTAATCGTTGTAACCCGCCTCACCATGGGCGGAGATATCGAGACCGCTGGTCTCATCCTGTTCATCCACCCGCA
>DPAW01000144.1:2141-4021 GCA_003517285.1 Verrucomicrobiales bacterium | reverse complement strand
AGTGGCTCAAGCCGGCCGCTATGCCGTCACGCTCCATTACGGCTGCGCCCCTCTTCAGGCCGGCGGCACACTTCGGCTGAGCGCCAAATCCCAGCCGCTGGACCACAAAGTGCGCGCCACCGTGACCGCCGAGCAGTTCAGTCAATTTCCCGCTGGCGCTATAAATCTACCCGCCGGTCAGACCACACTTAAAGCCACCATCCACCATGCCGGTCCCGGCGAATTCATGCGACTCAACGGAATCCATTTGCAACGCCTCCCCAACTCCCGCTAGCCTTTCCCAATGAGCCAAACCAAACCCAAAGTCCTGATCATCATCGGCGATGCTGCTGAGACGGTGGACACGATGTATCCCTACTTCCGTCTGATCGAGGGCGGCTACGAGCCAGTCATTGCCGCGCCGGAGAAACGCACATACCAGATGGTGATGCACCAAAACAAACCGGGCTGGACGATCACCAAGGAATGGGAAGGCTACACGATGGAAGCGGACATCGCCTTCGCCGACATCAATCCTGAGGAGTATCTCGGTATATTCTTCAGCGGCGGCCGCGCACCGGAATACATTCGCGAGGACGAAGACTTGCTCCGCATCACGCGCTACTTTTTTGATAAAAACGCCCCTATCGCCAGCGTCTGTCACGGCGTGGAAATCCCCGCGCGCGCCGATTGTGTGAAGGGCCGACGTATGGCCACCGTACCCAAGGCAAAGTTTGATCTCGAAATCTGTGGTGGCACCTTTGTCGATGAACCCTGCGTGATCGACGGCAACCTCATCAGCGGCCGCACCTTCTGGGATCACGGCCACTATATGGGTCCGTGGATGAAACTCCTCGATGAAGCCCGCGAAGCTCAGGCCTGATGCGCCTCGCGGCGATCATCGCATTGTGCCTCCCGCTCCTCGCGATGGCGCAACCGGTGGTTCCCGGCTTTGAGCGATTCCCGCGCGATACGCCGGCGCAACAGGTGACCGCCGGGGAAGTGCTCATCACCGAGCTGAACTGCGTCGCCTGCCATGCCGCCGGCGAGGATCAAGGCCGGCGCTTCCAACGTCGCCCGGCGCCCGTTCTATTTACCCATCACAATCCCGCCAACGGCGGCTGGATACGCCATTGGCTGCTGGACCCGCAGAAGCTCAAGCCCGGCACGCTAATGCCGGATCTCTTGCATGGTATGGATGCGGAGAAAAAATCCGAATCCGTCGAGGCCCTGCGGCATTATCTCATGACCCTGTCGCCCGGCACCGCTCGGGAAGCCGCCATGATCGGCAGCTCAGTCGAGGGCAAAAAACTCTACCACTCCCTGGGCTGTGCCCAATGCCACGCGCCGGATGCCCGGGACAACGGGCGCGACATTCCTCTCGGCGAACTCCGAGCCAAGTACACGCACGCCAACCTCATTAAGTTTCTTCGCGACCCGCTCCACAGCCGTCCCGCCGGTCGCATGCCGCGCACGCCCATGAGCGAAGAGGAAGCGGCTCATCTTTCCGTCTACCTGCGCCACCGCCTGAAGCCTCTCGATTTGCACGGCCTCAGCCGTGGCCCTGCCGTCCTCAAGCTCCAGCAGGAAGGCGCCAAGCTCTATCAAACTCTCCGGTGCGCCAACTGCCATCAATCGCCCAAGCTCGATGTGCAACCGGCCTTCTCCAAGCCGTTGACCGAGGTGAACCCCCAGCACGGCTGCCTAGCTCCCAAGCCCGTCGCTAGCGTGCCGCACTTTCACCTTAACGCCGCCCAACGCGCCGCCATCACCGCCGCCCTGCAGGCCAAGCCCGCCGCGCCGACCTTGCTTTCCAAAACCCACCGCCAACTGCGTCTGCTCAACTGCACCACCTGCCACGACCGCAAGGCGCTTGGCCAGCCGGATGCTCAACGCGATGA
>DPAW01000144.1:1151-1753 GCA_003517285.1 Verrucomicrobiales bacterium | reverse complement strand
GCCAAGCTCACCGAGCCCGCGCTGCATCAGGTGTTGCGCGGCAACGGCGCCGTGCGACCTTACCTCGCCACGCGCATGCCCGATTTCGGCGAAACGCACGCCAAGCAATTGACCCAACTCCTTGCCGCAGCCGATGCCCGCGCCGATGTGAAACCCACGCCGCGACACGGCAACGAAAACAAAGTGGGCCGCAACAAATACGGCCGTGATTTGATGGGCGTGAAAGGGCTCAACTGCATCACTTGCCATCAACTCGCCGGCCACAAATCGCTTGGTATTCAGGCTCTCGACCTCGCCAGTGCGCCCGCGCGGCTGCGGCCTGAATGGTTTCGGGATTACCTGATCAACCCCGCTGTCTTCCGCCCCGGCACGCGCATGCCGTCGTTCTGGCCCGAGGGCAAAGCCGTCAGCCCAATCTTCGGCCGCAACACCGAGCGCCAGATCGACAGCCTATGGGTGTACCTCAACGAGCTGGGGCAAACCCGCCTGCCGGAAGGCTTGGAAAAGAAAGGCGACTTCGAGCTGAAGCCAGACAAACGGCCGATCGTGTTTCGCACGTTCATGGAAGGCGCCGGCACACACGCGATTGCCATCGGCTTTCC
>DPAW01000144.1:0-767 GCA_003517285.1 Verrucomicrobiales bacterium | reverse complement strand
CAAATTTCTCGATGCCGAAAGCACATGGGACGATCGCTTCACGCCGCTGGCCAAGCCACTGGGCACAAATATCATTCAGCTCCCCGCCGGCCCAACCGTTGGCCTTCTGCAGGAAGGCAAACCGTGGTCTCAAGGCGGCCTGCAATTCCGCGGCTACCGCTTGGCCAAAGACGGCACGCCAACCCTGCTCTATCGCTACGGCAAAACCGACATCACTGATACGCTTTCCCCCAAAGGCAATGGTCTGCGGCGGCGGATGGAGTTCAGCGCCAGCGAAGGAAAACTCTGGGTGCGACTGGCGGTGGCCAATGAATTCCTCAGCAGCGAACGCGGCGCGTGGATCGGCGACAACAAACTCACCCTCATCGCCCCCACCGCGAGCGTGCGTACCCTCGACGGAAAAGCCGAATTGATCGCGCCGGTGGAGTTGAAAGCGACCGGCAACACCGTGTTGGAGGTACAGCTGTCATGGTAAATCGATTTTTTACCTTAGAGACACAGAGAACACAGAGGTTATTTAAAATCATTTTGTCTGTGTTCACTGTGTTTCTGGGATTCAATTCAAACGCTGCTGAGCAGGATTATTACAAACTCACCACCATCCCCTTCCCCAAAGACCTGAAGCTCGAGATCAGCGGCATGGCGGCACTGCCGGGCGATCGCATGGCAATTGCGATTCGGAAAGGCGAGGTGTGGATTGCCGAGAAGCTCTCGACGGGCCAGCCGGTTTACAAACGATTTGCCAGCGGCCTGCACGAACCGCTCGG
>DPAW01000215.1:8866-12132 GCA_003517285.1 Verrucomicrobiales bacterium | reverse complement strand
TATGCGCTTGAGGCGGTCGTCGCTACGGCCGCCGGCAAGCTCAAGCTCACCCAAGCCGACCGCGACGCCCTCCTTACCCGTTCCCAAGCCTGTCTCCCAAAAGCGATCGAGCGCATGATAGCCTAACAGGCACAAAGAAAGGCTAATTCATCAAACCTGGTGATGGATGATTTTGAATTATTGAATAGGATGGGCCTACGCCATTTCGGCGTTCGTATATACGCTTTGCACATCGTCGTGGTCTTCGAGCAAATCCACGAGTTTATGAACCTTCTCCAGCTCCGCCTCGCTGCTGACCGGCGCCCCCATTTCGGGCAACTGAGTGATCTCGGCGGTCTCCATGGCAATCTCCTTGGCCTCAATCACCTGATGCACAGCCTCAAAATCTTCTGGTGCAGTCAATACCTCATAACCTTCCGACTCCGCCTTAAAATCCTCGGCACCAGCCTCCAGCGCAAGTTCCATGAGTTCATCCTCATTAGCGGCATCGCGCGCAATCATGATCTGGCCCTTGCGGTGGAACAGACGTGAAACCGAACCGGCCGTAGCCATCTTACCATCATTGCGGGTGAGAATAGCTCGAATATCAGCGGAGGTGCGGTTTCGGTTATCAGTAGAAATCTCAGCTAAAATAGCTGCTCCATGAGGACCATAAATCTCGTAGCTCAATTCTTCAAAGCTAGCGGCCTCACCCTCACCAGTACCGCGTTGAATGGCGCGGGTGATATTATCCGCGGGCATATTGGCCCCGCGTGCTTTTAATAAGGCCAAACGCAAGCGCGGATTCATATCAGAATCGCCACCACCTAGTCGTGCGGCGATGGTGATTTCGCGCGCGATTTTTGCAAACACCTTGCTGCGCTTGGCGTCCATACGCGCCTTGGTATGCTTAATATTCGCCCATTTACTATGTCCTGCCATGACTAAAAAGTGAGGTCAGAGTGAACACCAACGGGCTCGGGCGCAAAAGCAAAAAGAAGGACTTTCAAAGCCGGATAGCAGCTACTTTGACTGCGCCTTGGGGTTGGGCAAATCGGTAATGGTTCCCTCGAACATTTCAGCAGCCAACCCAATGGATTCATGCAATGTGGGGTGTGCATGAATGGTCAAAGCCAGATCCTCAGCATTGGCCCCCATTTCGATTGCCAAACAAATCTCCCCCAATAACTCGCCGGCATTCGTCCCCACTGTAGCACCACCGATCACACAATCTGTTTCCTTATCCCAAAGTAGCTTGGTCATGCCCATTGTGGCATCAGACGCAATGGCCCGGCCAGAAGCCGCCCACGGGAAGGTGGATACCTCGTAGTCGATTCCCTCCGTCTGAGCTTCCTTTTCGGTTTTGCCCACCCACGCCACTTCCGGGTCAGTGTAGGCGATGGACGGGATGACCTTAGGATCAAAATAATGTTTCTTACCGGCGATGACCTCCGCGGCCACGTGGCCTTCGTGCACGCCCTTGTGCGCTAGCATGGGTTGGCCCACTACATCACCCACGGCATGAATGTGTGGCACATTAGTCCGTAGTTGATTATCCACCTCAATGAATCCGCGATCGGTCACTTGTACCCCGGCCTGCTCGGCCGCGATCAAGGCGCCGTTCGGCGTGCGGCCGATCGCGACCAACACTGCATCGTATTCCTCAGTGCGCGTCTCACCGTCTTTAGTTTCAAAAGTAACTGCAATCCCGCTGTCCTGCGCCTCCACGGCGGTGACCTTGGTCTCCAGCATGAATTTGTACACCTTCTTGGTGGCCCGCGTGAACAGCTTAACTACATCCTTGTCCGCGGCGGGGATCACCTGGTCGAGCATCTCCACCACCTCAACCTGCGAGCCGAGGGCCTGATAGACCATGCCCATTTCTAGGCCGATTATGCCTCCCCCCATCAACAGCAGGCGGGGGGGAATTTCCTTCAGCTCCAACGCATCGGTGGAATCCCAAATGCGCGGATCTTCATGCGGGATAAAAGGCAACTGAATCGGCCGCGAGCCGACCGCAATGACGGCGTTCTGAAATTGAATCGTGGTGAAGCCATCGTCCCCCTCCACCTCGAGGCTGTTTGGTCCGGTGAACTGCCCGAGGCCGTTGATCGTCTGCACCTTGCGTTGCTTAGCCATGCCGGAGAGGCCTTTGGTGAGCTGGCCGATCACCTTCTCCTTCCACTGACGCACCTTGTCCATATCGATGGTTGGCTCGCCAAAATCAATTCCATGACCGGAAATCACTTTGGCCTCCTTGATCACCTTAGCAACGTGCAGTAGTGCCTTGGAAGGGATACAACCCACGTTTAAGCAAACACCACCGAGAGTGGGATAGCGTTCCACCAGTACGGTATCCAACCCCAAATCCGCCGCGCGAAAGGCCGCGGAATAGCCGGCCGGACCGCCACCCAGCACCACCACCTGCGTGTCCAGCGTCTCGCCCATCAGCCCTGCATCTCCTTGGTAAGTTCCGCGAGTGATTCCTTAAACTGATTCAGGAACCGCACCCCTTGGGCACCATCGATCACACGATGATCATAAGACAGCGACAACGGTAGCATCAGTCTTGGCTGGAAAGCGTCACCGGACCAAACCGGTTTCTGCTCAGATCGCGAGAGCCCGAGAATGCCTACTTCTGGCGCATTGATGATGGGTGTGAATTGTGTTCCACCCAAACCGCCCAAACTTGAAATTGTGAAGGTTCCGCCACTCATCTCATCCTTAGTAAGCTTACCTTCACGTGCCTTGCCAGAAAGCTCCATCAGATCGCGTGTCAATTCCACGCAATCCTTATCTTGCACGTTTCGCACTACGGGAACCACCAGTCCGTTAGGTGTATCCACTGCAATACCAATATTCACGTACTGCTTGATCACGATGCCTTGTTCATCCTCGGTGAGCGAAGCGTTCATGGTGGGCAATTTCTGCAGAGCATCGGCCAATGCCTTCATGACAAACACCAGCACGGTAAATTTGATGCCCGATTCCTGCTCCGCCTCGGCGGCGTTCAGCTGCTTGCGTAAAGCCTCCAGATCCGTGACATCCGCCTCGTCCCATTGCGTCACATGCGGGATCTTCACCCAATTGCGATGCAGATTGGCGCCTGTGATGCGCTTGATCTTGGATAGTTTCCGCTGCTCCACCTCGCCGAATTTGGCGAAATCTACCTCGGGCCAAGGGAGCAAATTCAACCCTCCACCGCCACCACCAGCTTCCAGCGTGCGGAGGGCTTCTTTGACGTAGTTTTGTACGTCAATTTTAAGAATGCGATTCTTGCGGCCGGA
>DPAW01000215.1:0-8479 GCA_003517285.1 Verrucomicrobiales bacterium | reverse complement strand
GACGGCGAAGCGTGAGCATACTCGCGGTTCTCCACAAATCCGGACTGGGCCGATTGCGAAACGACCTGTTGCTGGGCCGCGGGGGCCGGGGCACTTGCCGCGGCCGAGGCGGCAGCTGGAACCGCAGCCGGCTGGAGGGCGGCGGCCGCGATTTCGGCCTCCATGGTCAGCAGTAAGGTGCCGGAATTCACCGAGTCACCGACCGCCACTTTGATTTCCTGAATTGTGCCGGTGTGTGGCGAAGGAATTTCCATCGCGGCCTTCTCACCTTCAACGACCAGAATGGATTGATCTTTTTCAACGGCATCACCGGCAGCCACCATGACCTCGGTGATTTCCACAGCGTCCGTGCCCACATCGGGCAACGCCACTTCCACGGTTTCAATTCGAGGACCTGCCTCAGCGGCAGGGACGGGCGTATCTTCGTCAGGCGCGGTGGCGGCCGCTCCCCCTTCGAGAGTCACAATCACCGTCCCGCTGGTGACTTCATCCCCTACAGACACTTGAATCCCTGCAACCGTGCCGGCTTGCGGTGAGGGAATTTCCATCGCGGCCTTTTCCCCTTCCACCACCAGTAGCGGGGCATCCAACTCCACGGAATCACCTACGGTGACCAGAATTTCGGTGACTTCCGCCGCATCAGCGCCGATGTCCGGTAATTGAACTTCAATAGCCATGGCGCGAGATTAGCTGAACAAGGGGTTGGGTTTGTCGGTGTCCAAACCGTATTTCTGTATGGCCTCAGTGACCACACTGCGCTCGAGCTCGCCCTGATTCGCCAGCTCATTCAGAGCTGCCACCACTACGTAGTGTTTATTCACCTCAAAATGACGGCGGAGATTCGCGCGACTATCGGACCGCCCAAACCCGTCTGTGCCCAGCACGCAATAGGATTTAGCCGGAATAAAGGCGCGGATTTGGTCCGCGTAATTCTTTATGTAATCCGTTGCTGCAATGGCTGGCGCTTCGCCCAGCACACCGGTCACGTAGGGAGTCCGCGGCTCGGCATCCGGTTGCAGCAGGTTCTGCCGATTGGCATCCTGCCCGTCCCGCGCCAGTTCATTGAATGACGTGACACTGAACAGATCGGAAGAGACGTTGTAATCCTCCTGCAAAATATCCGCGGCCTGAACAACCTCTGTAAGAATGGTGCCGGATCCAAGCAACTGCACCTTGGCCGGCCCGGCTTCGCGACTGGCCAATTTATAGATTCCTCGGCGGATGCCCTCCTCCGCACCCTCCGGCATGGCCGGTTGATGGTAAGATTCATTCATCAGGGTGAGGTAGTAATACACGTTCTCCTGTTCGCCATACATCCGGCGCAATCCGTCCTGTAGGATCACGGCCACCTCGTAGGCATAGGTGGGATCGTAGGAGATACAGTTGGGCACCGTACCGGCCAATACATGGCTGTGACCGTCCTCGTGCTGCAACCCCTCACCATTGAGCGTGGTCCGCCCGGCAGTGGCTCCCAGCAGGAAGCCGCGTGCTTGTTGATCGCCCGCCAACCAGGCCATGTCACCGATCCGCTGGAAACCGAACATGGAATAGAAAATATAAAATGGGATCATCGGCAGGTCATGCGTACTGTAACTAGTTGCCGCCGCCACCCAAGACGCCATAGCCCCAGCTTCGTTGATGCCCTCCTGCAGAACTTGCCCTGATTCGTCCTCCTTATAATAGGACACCGCCTCACGATCCTGTGGCACGTAGTTTTGGCCGGCAGGATTATAAATTCCAATTTGTCGGAATAATCCCTCCATACCAAACGTCCGTGCTTCATCCGCGACAATCGGTACGATGGTTTTTCCGAAATTCTTATCCTTCAACAGGATGTTCAACAAACGCACGAAGGCGAGCGTGGTGGAAATCTCACGCTTTTGCTCGGTGAGGAGAGATTCGAACTCCTCCAGTTTTGGGGTCACGAATTGCCCCGAAAAACTTGGCCGCCGCGCGGGCAAATAGCCGTTGAGGGCCGCCCGCCGTTCGTGCAAATATGTGTGCTCGGGCGTACCTGCTTCAAGCGTCAGATAAGGCAAAGAGTCCAGTTGATTATCGGGCACCAGATCCTCAAGGTTCAAGCGATCACGCAAATGCTGGATCGATGAGAGATCCATTTTCTTCACCTGATGGGCCACGTTTTTGCCCTCTGCCGCTTGCCCCATGCTATAGCCTTTAACTGTTTTGGCCAAAATCACCGTGGGTTGACCGGCTGTTTCCTTCGCTTTATTGAAGGCAGCATACAACTTCGAGTCATCATGCCCACCACGGCGCAAAGCGAAGATTTCCTCATCACTCATATCTGCCACCAGCGCAGCGGTTTCCGGGTATTTCCCAAAGAAATGTTCCCTCACATAAGCTCCATCCTTGGACTTTAAGGTCTGATAATCGCCATCCACCGTTTCATCCATTAACTGCAGCAAACGACCACTAGAATCTTTGGCGAGCAACTTATCCCAGTCCGATCCCCAGATCACCTTAATTACATTCCAACCTGAACCACGAAACAAGCCTTCCAGTTCCTGAATGATCTTACCATTCCCCATCACCGGACCATCCAGTCGCTGGAGATTGCAGTTTACGAGAAAGCACAGATTATCCAGCTTTTCACGCGCGGCAAAAGCGAGCCCACTCTTGGACTCCGGTTCATCCATTTCGCCGTCCCCCAAAAACGCATAAACACGTTGGTTGGCCGTATCTTTTAAGTCGCGGTTATGTATGTAGCGAAGAAAGCGAGCTTGATATATCGCCGACAACGGTGCCAACCCCATGGATACCGTCGGGAACTGCCAGAACTCCGGCATCAGTTTTGGATGTGGATAGGAGGAGAGCCCTTTACCATCCACCTCTTGACGGAAATGGTCCAACTGATCCTCGGTCAAGCGGCCTTCGACAAAAGCCCTCGAATAAATTCCGGGAGAAATGTGACCCTGATAGTAAACCAGGTCCCCGCCATCCTGATCATTCGGAGCGCGGAAGAAATGATTGAAACCCACCTCATAGAACATGGCCGCAGATTGATACGAGGCCATGTGCCCTCCTAATTCCAGATTTTTTTTGGACGCCCGCAACACCATCATGATGGCATTCCAGCGGATCACTGCTCGAATACGGCGCTCCAATGCCCGATCGCCTGGGTACTCCGGCTGTTCGTTTACGGAGATGGTGTTGGTGTATCTGGTTGTTACCCCGGAAGCAACGGCCACTCCATTGGCTCGTGCCCTTTCCGTTACTTGCTCCACCAGAAACTGGGCGCGCTCAACTCCCTCTTCCCGAATCACCGAATCAACGGCATCCAACCACTCTTGGGTCTCGTTGGGGTCCAAATCTTGCATGAAAAAAAGGCAATTTTTAACCGCCATGTGCAACTGCCGGTTGCCCAATGAATAATTGCATGGCACCCACCAGACAAGTCTAATCCTAACCCCCAAATTTGTTTAAGCCACGATACCGTGGATCACTTTTCCAAACACATCCGTTAAACGCAGATCGCGACTATTATGGCGGTAGGTGAGTTGGAGGTGATCCAAACCCAGTAAATGCAGAATGGTCGCGTGGATGTCGTGGACGTGCACGGCGTTATGGATGGCGTTCATGCCGAGGTCATCGGTGCCGCCGTATGTCAAACCGCCCTTGAGTCCGCCGCCAGCCATCCAAAGGGTAAAACCGCGATGATGATGGCCGCGACCGATCTTCACTTCACGGTTTGCTTCCTCAAACGGTGTCCGGCCGAATTCCGTGGCCCAGACGATCAACGTCTCATCGAGCATCCCCCGCGCCTTGAGGTCGGTGATCAGCGCCGTAAGGCCCTGATCGGTGCGGGCGGCGTTGGTCCAGTGATTGCCAATGAGTCCGCCGCGGTTGCCGTGAGCATCCCATTTGCGGCCGGTAGCACCATCCAAGATCTCCACGAACCGCACACCGTTTTCCACAAGGCGTCGCGCGGTGAGGCAGTGTTTTGAAAACTGATTGTCGCCGTAGAGGGCGTGCATACTCTTCGGTTCGCGCGATAGATCGAATACTTCGGTGGCACTTTTCTGCATACGAAACGCCATCTCATAAGCCTCGATGCGGCCGGTGAGATCAGGTTGGGTAGGATGCCGATCGCGATGCAAGCGATTGAGGTGATTGAGGGTGTCGAGATAGCGTCGGCGCTGCTCAAGGCTGAGGCCGGGGCGCGGGTTGAGGTTCGGGAACGGCGTCTTGCCCGCTTCCACGCGCGCCACCGCCGCCTGATGGCGTCCGGGCAACATGCCTTGTTGAAAGACTTGATCGCCCGCGGTGCTCACGCCGTCTTTCATCACCACGTACGCCGGCAGATCGGCGCGTTCGCTGCCGAGGCCATACGTCACCCACGAACCCATGCTCGGAAAGCCGGCAAGCTGATGGCCGGTGTGCCAGATGATTTCGCCGACCGAATGGATCGCCGAATCGGTGTGCACGCCCTTAAGAAAAGTGATCTCGTCCACCACCGCCGCTAATCGTGGATAAATCTCGCTCACCCACGCGCCGCATTGGCCGTGTTGTTTGAAATCAAACACCGGCGGCAGGATCTGGCAGTTCTCCACGGTTTTTTCGGGATTAAAACCCTGCAGATCATCATTACTGAAAATCTCCGAAGCCTTTTTGCCGGCCCATTGCTTGAGCTTCGGTTTGTGATCAAATGTCTCGAGATGACTCGCCCCCCCGCACATGAACACCATGATCACATTCTTCGCGCGTGGCCGATGATGCCCTGGTCGCGGCAGCAACGCCCCTTGCGCCTCCAACGCCAGCATCTCGTTCAACGCCAACCCACCCAGACTCAGTTGCCCGAGAAACTGTCGGCGATCGATGTGCAATGCGTCGTCCATCAGTTCACGTAAATCATTTCGTTCAGGCCCAACACCAAGTGGCAGTAGTAGCGCAGGGCTTCGGGAGTTTCCGCCCCCAACAATTGTAAGCCAATCTTCAATTCCTCCGCGCGCGGTGGGCGGGCAAGGGTGAGTCGATACAACCGTTGCACCTGTGCCGCGGGTTCTTCGCCAGCCTCGGATTGCACGCGCCGGGCCAGATGACTAGCGAGGTCCCAAACCAGCGGTGCGTTTAGGGCGAAAAGCGCGCCATTGGGCGTGGCACCAGTGGTACGTGCGCCGACGCTCTGAGAGTAGTCTGGCGGATCAAACAAACTCAGAGTCGGATGTTTCGCCGAACGATGCGCATGCAAATAAATCGACCGCCGCCAGCTACTCGGTTCATCGCGCACCTGCTGCCGCGCGTGCCCGATCGAAATGCTCGGGCCGTACAGGTCCGGATTCAACACGCCCGCCGCCGCCAGCAGCGAATCCCGGATCGCTTCGGCCTCTAGGCGGTTGGGGCGCCAGTGCCAGAGCAGGTTGTTCTCGGCATCAACCTTCAACGGCGCGGTGTCCACCGTGCCCGCCTGCCGATACACGGCGCTGGTGACCATGAGCCGGTGAATCGGCTTGAGCTGCCAACCGCCCTCGATGAGCCGGCGCGCAAGATAATCCAGCAACCGCGGATGCGTCGGGCGCGTGCCTAGGTTCCCGAAATCATTCGGCGTGCGTACCAGACCCTGCCCGAAGTGATGATGCCACAGGCGATTAACAATCACGCGCGCGAGCAGTTCACCTGCGCCGTGCTCAGGATTTGTTAGCCAATTACCTAAGGCGGCCAACTCGTTTTTTCCGTGAAGCCACTCCGCATCATCCCTGCGGTTTAGCACCTTAAGAAAACCCGGCCGCACCGTCTGCTTGGGCGAACGCCAACTCCCTTTGCCAAGTACTCTCGGCTCCTTAATTTCAAGTGGAATCGTCTTACGTTTTGCTTTGGGCGTTTCCTTCACCTGATCCCAAAACATCGCGGTGAGTTGATAATATTCCTCGGTCGACATCGGATCCACCGGATGATCATGACACCGAGCGCAGCCAAAACTAATACCAAGAAATGCCACCCCGGTGGTCGCCACCATATCGTCCAACCGATGAAACTGTTTATCGTTCGGATTCGCATTATCCTGCAGCCGCGTACCCAGATGAATGAACTGCCCCAGCTCCTTATTTTTTTCGTCCGGCACAAAATGAAACCGGACAAACTGATCAAAGGGCACGTCCTCATTTAGCGCGCGAATCACTGCATCGCGAAAGCGCCATGCGTTAGACCGCGGCTTGTCATCGTTCACAGTCAGCTCCCCACTGCTTTCACCAAAACGCACGACATCTAGCCAATGTCGGCCCCATCGCTCACCAAACGCCGGCTTTGCCAGTAACCGATCGACCAGACGTTCGTAGGCACCGGGTTTTGTATCCCTCACAAACTGCTCCATCTCTGCCACCGTCGGCGGCAGGCCAGTGAGGCCGAGAGTCAAACGCCGGATCAACGTATGCCGATCCGCCTCGGGCTGAGGCGATAAATTTGCTGCCTGCAATTTGGCGGTAATGAATCCGTCCACCGGCGTCCGGCCCCAATCTCCCACGGCGGGCGCTGCCGGTTTTTGCAACCGCTCCAAACTCCACAGCGTAGGCTCCGCTGCGCCCAAAGCCGCGGTGAACGCCAGGCAAGTTGAAATTGGCAGGCCCCAATTCATCTCCACAAGGGTTGCGGACGGGATGATAAAAGCAAACGAAAATATTCGCATACGGAGCCACCAAGGCGCTACTTGCGCCTTCAATCCCAGCTTGACCGCCACCGCCGTGCAGGCATCATCGGCGCACACCTTTGTCATGAAACAATTGCTCGTCTTTTTCTTGTTCCTTTCGCTTTCCGTCCAAGCCGCTTGGACGGTGAAACCCGCCGCTAACCCGAAGGCTCCCGGCCAAGGGCTGGCGATTGCCGAAGACGGCAAACCAGTCGCGCATTTTGTATTTGGCGAGGGGCAGAAGAAACCGTTCCTGCACGTGTACGGCTCGAAAGGCGAGCTGCTCACCAACCCGGGCGTGGGACCTGACGGTAAAGACACAGGCCGATACCCGCATCATCGGGGCATTTACATCGGCTGGCGCGTGATCAGCGGTGGCACGTATGACCTATGGCACATTCACAAGGGTGAGATCATGCGCGTTAAGGAAATCAAAAGCGCCAAGGCTAGCAACAACGGCGCGACCATCGTGGCAGACATCGAGTGGCGCACCGGCAAAGTAGGTGACAGCGATGACCTACTGGTAAGCGAAACCCGCACACTAACAGTCTCCAAAGTCAACGGCGTGACACAGGTGGATTTCCACACCGAACTGACCGCCGCACGCGACCTCACATTGGGCGGCGATCTGCAACATGCCGGCTGTCATTTCCGCGCGCACACGGAGGTGGCCGACAAGGGTACGAAATTCACCAGCTACCTTTGGGAACCCGAAGGCAAGGTGGCCGGTAACGGCAAGATTTTGAGCAAGGAATGGAAGTGGAACCGCCTACAATTCCAGCTCGGCGGCAATTGGTACAGCGCCACGCAATTCAACAGCCCCAACCAACCGGTGGAAGAACTGTCCTGGCGTAACTACGGCCGGTTCGGTTTTTTCTTCAAGAAAGACCTGAAGAAAGGGGAGACGCAGAAGCTCGATTACCGCTTCCACATTGCGCCCAGCGAACAGCCGGCCCTCGAGAGTTTCCCACCGCAGGCCAGCAAAGGTCAGGAAACCCGCTGGCGCGCCGCCGCCCAAAAGGCCTACGGCGAATTTGTAAAATCACTGAAGTAACTCCAACTCGCACCGTCCAAATTTAACTAATCCATAATGATCAAAAATAGCATCCTCACAATCGCCGTCCTCAGCCTAGGTGTCAGCGCCCTGGCCGAAGACTGGACCAACTGGCGCGGCCCGAACTACAACGGTGCCACCAGCGGCAAGAACCTGCCCGTGAAGTTCTCAAAAACCGAAAACATCGCGTGGCAAACCGAGCTGCCCGGCCCTGGCGCCGGCACGCCGATCATCGTTGGCGACCGCGTGTTTCTGAGCTCTGCACGCATTGAGAACGCCGCCAGCGGCAAGGGCCAATTGCTTGCGCTCTGTCTCGACCGCAAAACCGGTAAGACCATATGGGAACGCAACGCCGGCAGCGGCTACCGGCCCAACGGCGACGGCGCCGATTACCGTCTCGACAACCGCGGCACCTACGCCTCGCCTTCACCCGTGACCGACGGTGAAACCGTGGTGTTCTTTTACGGCAACGGCGACCTTGTCGGGTTCAACATGAAGGGCGACAAACTCTGGGCCCGCAACATCCAGAAGGACTACGGCGACTTTACCTTTCAGTGGACCTTCTCCGCCACGCCCACACTCTATGAGGACAAGCTTTACCTGCCCGTGCTCCAGCGCGACGAACCCGTGCACGGCCGCGGCAAGGCGAACAACCCTTCCTTCATCCTCGCCATGGAGCCCAAGACCGGCAAGACCCTCTGGAAACACGTGCGACCCAGCGAAGCCAACAAGGAATCCCTTGAATCCTTTGGCACCATCATCCCGCACAACGGCGAACTCCTGATCGC
>DPAW01000171.1 GCA_003517285.1 Verrucomicrobiales bacterium | reverse complement strand
CCCAAAGAAGGCGCTTTTTGGGCGTCCGCCCACTTTGTGGCGTTATCTCGAGCTACTGCCGGTGGAGGATCCGGCAAACATCGTTTCCCTAACCGAAACCATCACGCCCATTCTTCCGGCCAAACGTTTGGGGGCAGAGTTCGGGTTGGAGAATTTATTGATCAAAGACGAAAGCCGCCTGCCCACCGGCAGTTTCAAAGCGCGTGGGATGGCGATGGCGGTCACCATGGCAAACGAACTGGGCCTGAAGCGGTTGGCGACGCCTACAGCTGGGAATGCCGGTGGCGCACTGGCGGCGTATACGGCTCGGGCCGGGATGGAGTCCTGGGTGCTCATGCCTGAAGATACGCCGGTGATTAACCAGAAGGAATGTCTGCTGCACGGCGCCAAGGTGTTTGCGGTAAACGGGCTGATTGATGATTGTGGCCGGTTGATTCGAGAGGGCATAAAGGAGATGGGGTGGTTTGATGTCTCGACCCTCAAGGAGCCGTATCGGATCGAGGGCAAGAAAACGATGGGGCTGGAATTGGCGGAACAGTTTGAGTGGGAACTGCCCGATTGGATTTTGTATCCCACCGGCGGCGGTACGGGCCTGATCGGTATGTGGAAGGCGTTTGACGAATTGGAAACGTTGGGTTGGCTCAAGAGGGGCAAACGACCGAAGATGGTTTCCTGTCAAAGCGACGGGTGTGCCCCGATTGTGCAGGCGTTTGAATCCGGCGCTCGCCATGCCAAGCGGGTGGACAATGCCGCTACGGTGGCTAGTGGCCTGCGTGTGCCGCAAGCGGTCGGGGATTTTATGATTCTCGAAGTCGTGCGCGATAGCGGCGGGGTGGCCATGAGCGCGCCTGAAGGTGATATTTCTAATTGGATGCAGTTGGCCAATTCCATGGAGGGCATCGCTGTGTGCCCGGAAACAGCCGTGTGCCTCGGCGTGTTGGATCAGTTAATGCGGCAGGGGAAGATCCAGCCCAAGGACCGCGTGCTGGTGTTTAATACCGGCGCGGCGCAGAAATATCCGGAAAGTGTGGCGGCGGAGTTACCTCGAATCGATATGAGCCAGCCAATCGACTGGGGCAATTTAGCGGGATAACTATTCTTCGCGGGGTTTTAGCTGCGGAAAGAGGATCACGTCGCGGATACTTTCCTGACCGAGCAGCATGATGCAGAGTCGATCGATCCCAATGCCGATGCCACCGGCTGGCGGCATGCCGTGCTCCAGCGCCACGAGAAAATCTTCATCCAACTTCTGCTGTTCACCGCCGGCCTGTTGCTCAAGGCGTTCGCGTTGTTCGATGGGGTTGTTTTGCTCCGTGTAGGCCGGGGCAATCTCTTGGCCATTGATGCAGCACTCGAAGACCTCCACGCAATCGGGATCCTCGGACGATAGCTTGGCGAGCGGAACGAGTTCCTTGGGGAGGTGTGTGACGAATGTCGGCTGTATGAGGGTGGGTTCGATAAGTTTTTCGAACACCGCATTGGTCACCTCGAAATCTGCCTCTTCTGGGTCGATCTCAATCTTCAGTTCCTCCGTGGCGCGAGTGCGGCGTTGTTCGGGCGTGAGCTCGAACCAATCGTTTCCGGACTTTTCTCGGACGAGATCCTTGTACTTGGCGCGCCGCCAGTCGGGCGTGAGGTCAATCGTCTTGGTGACATTGCCTTCCTCGTCCTTTTGCTCAATGACCAGTGTGCCGAGCACTTTTTCGGAGACGTGACAGATCATCGATTGCAGGAGCTCCATCATAGTTTCGTAATCGCCGTAAGCCTCGTAGGCCTCGAGCATGGTGAACTCCGGGTTATGCCGGCGCGAGATGCCTTCGTTGCGGAAGTTGCGGCCGATCTCAAATACTCGATCAATGCCGCCAACCAGTAGACGTTTGAGGTACAGCTCCAGAGCAATGCGCAGGAAGAAGTCGCGGCCAAAGGTGTTGTGATGCGTGACGAAAGGCCGCGCGGCGGCACCGCCAGGGATGGCCTGCATTATGGGCGTCTCCACCTCCACATAGCCTCGTTCGGTGAGGAAATTGCGAATCTCGCGAATGATCGCACTGCGCTTCAAAAACGTATCACGCACCTCATCGTTGGCAATTAGATCGAGATAGCGTTGACGATAGCGCAGTTCCTGATCGGCGAGTCCGTGCCATTTATCGGGCGGCGGGCGCAAGGATTTGGCAAGCACTACATAATCGGTCACCTTCACGCTGATCTCGCCGGTCTTGGTGGTAAACAGCGAGCCATTGGCACCTACGAAATCCGCCAGATCGAGCCCCTTAAAAATCTTGAACGCCTCTTCGCCGACATCGTTTTTGCGGATGAACAACTGGATACTGCTGCTGGTGTCCTTGATGTGGGCGAAAATGGTTTTGCCCATTTCCCGTTTTGAAACCAGCCGGCCGGCGACAGCCACAAGGCGTTCCTCCTCGTAGTTTGCCCTTGCCGCTCCGCAGGTTTCGCTGGGGGTAAACTTGTTGGCAAACGGATCAATACCGGCCTCCGCCAGAGCGGCGAGGTTGGCGCGGCGTTGTTCGATGAGTTGATTCGTGTCTTCCACGGGGGGCAAATCAATACGGATTGCGCGCGAAAGTGCAACCCTTTGTGGTTGAAACTTGGCCCAATCCCCCTGAAGAATCGGGGATGCGATTTGTTTCCACTTTTGTTGCGTTTTGTTTCTGTGTGATCGCCGTTCAGGCGGGATTGGCCGGGAGTCGACCTAATCTGGTGCTAATCATCGCCGATGACATGGCGTGGGATGACTGTAGCCTGTACGGAAACAAGGGCTTGCCGACACCGAATATCGACCGGATGGCGGCGGAAGGCATGCGGTTTGACCGGGCGTTTCTGACCATCAGCTCCTGCAGCCCTAGTCGCGCTAGCATCATTACCGGGCGATATCCACACCAAACGGATGCCGAACAGTTGCACTGGGCGATTCCCAAGGAGCAAGTCACCTTTTCCGAACGCCTCATGAAGGCGGGCTATTGGACCGCTTCTGTCGGGAAATTTCACATGGGCGAAGCGATGAAAAATCGGTTCGATAAAGTGATCGAGGCGGACATGAGTGGATTCATCGCGAGCGCCAAGGGAACGTTTCAGGAATCCGCCAAAGGCGATGCCAAAAGCGGTGCTAGTGAATGGGTGCGGACGCTCAAGGAACGTCCCAAGAATAAGCCGTTCTTCCTGTGGTTGGCTGCGCTCGATCCGCACCGGCCGTATGATCAAAAGATTCTTAAGAACCCAACGAAACCCGAAGACGTGACGTTGCCGCCGTACGTGCCTGATACTCCGGAGGTGCGTGGTGATTACGCGCTGTACTATGACGAGATTCGCCGGTTGGATCGGTTTGTTGGCGAAGTATTGGCTGAGCTGAAGCGACAGAAGGTCGATGACAACACGCTGGTGATGTTTATCAGCGACAATGGTCGGCCGATGCCGCGGGATAAGACGACTCTGTATGACAGCGGCGTGCGCACGCCATGGATTGTTCGCTGGCCCGCCAAGGTCAAGGCCGGCACGGTGAATCCGAATCTGGTGAGTTCCGTGGATATTGCGCGGACCTTCATGCATTTGGCGGGAGCCAAATACGGGGATACTTTCGTGGGTAAAAGCTTTGCGCCGATGCTGGAAAATCCCAAGGCCGGCATTCGCGATTATGCCTTTGGGGAGAAGAACTGGCATGATTTCTCCGACCGTTGCCGGTATGTGCGTGGTGAGCGTTTCAAATACATTCGCAATTTTTACCCGCATTATCCGAACACGCCCTCTGCCGATGCGTTGCGTAGCCCGGTCTTTCGCACCATGCAAAAGCTCCGCGACGCTGGGAAACTGAACGCGGCCCAGATGAATTGTTTCATCAAGCCGCGTCCGGAGGAAGAATTGTATGATCTGGAAAACGACCCGTATGAACTTATTAATCTGGTCGGCAAGCCGCAATACGTCACGCACTTGAAGCGTTTGCGGGCGGAATTGAAGGACTGGCAAAAACGCACGGACGACCGCGAGCCGGAATTTGAGGCACCGGATGAATTTGATCGCGAGACCTGCTTGCCGCTGCCTGTGCGTCATCGTCCGCGGGCCTCCAAGGCGGAAATGTTGAAGCAGTTTAGGGAAAAGGGCCGGATCGAATAATTGAAACTCATTGCGGCCTGCATCTTGGATCGGTAGCCTCCCGGCGTCATGATTCATTGTACCAAGCGCCTTGCCTTGTGCCTGATGGCGACCATCGCTTTTGGGTTCATCCCACAAACCATGGAAGCTAAAGAAAAAAAGAACCGCGTGTTGCGACATGTGGTGTGTTTCAAATTCAAGGACACCGCAAAAGCTTCTGAAGTGGATGTGGTTGTGAAGGCGTTTGCCGCTCTGGAAAAAAAGATTGCAGCCATCAAGGATTTTGAGATGGGCACGAATAATAGCCCAGAGGGATTGGATAAGGGATTCACGCATTGTTTCGTGGTGACCTTTGCCGATGAACAGGGCCGTAAGGAATACCTGCCCCATCCGGAGCACAAGAAATTCGTGGAACTGCTAAAGCCCATTCTCGACGACGTGTTCGTTATCGATTACTGGGCGGCGGCGGATTAGCCCTGAAGTAGCGTCATTACCAATGCGCCTATGGCAACGATGCCGATGACGGTGATGACAATGATGTAAATTTTCACCCAACCGGAATTGCGGGTCTTGAAGGGGGACGCGCTGGAATCGGCGGAACCAAAATCACCGGGTTCGATGGCCTTGGGGGTATTGGAGATAACGGCTGTTTCCCGTTTCATGCTTTCCACCGCGTTGGGGTCATTCACCAATTGGAAATGAATGCTGCCCGCCTGAAGAATGTGGCCGGCGGATAAGGCGACCGGCTGAGCCTGAGCAATGGGTTGTTCGCTGACAAAGCTGCCGTTCTGAGACCCTAAATCCTGGTAAACAATCTGTCCATTTCCCACATCAAACTGACCATGTTGGGCAGAGATAGTCGAGTCGGGAACGAGAATGGTGGCGTCTCCCGCGGACCCAAGAATATGGGTGCCATCGGTTAACTCGAAAGGACCGCCTTTGATCCCTTCGGTAATAATGTAGAGCAGCGTAGCCATGCCTCAAACAACGCTTTCTACCTTTCGGTCGGGCGTTTCCTACACTACTAACTTTTTCAGGGATGTCAAGGGTCACACCTTAGCGACCATGTCACGAAAACGCTTGAAAAGCGGCTGCGAGTCGTGCGGGCCCGGGGAGGCTTCGGGGTGGTATTGCACACTGAAGATCGGTTTGGAGCGATGTTTTAGTCCTTCGACGGTTTGATCGTTGAGATTAATGCGATCCACTTGCACCTCATCTGGAAGGTCGTTGTCATCCACAGCGAAGCCGTGGTTTTGGGAAGTAATTTCAATTTGGCCGGATTCCAAATCTTTCACCGGTTGATTGGCGCCGCGATGGCCGAATTTGAGCTTGAAGGTCTTGGCACCGAGCGCCTGACCCAAAACCTGATGGCCGAGGCAAATCCCAAACGTTGGTAGGCCATGATCTATAAGCTCCTTCACGTTGCGTACCGCATAATCCAAGGCGGCAGGGTCGCCAGGGCCGTTGGAGAGGAAGAGGCCGGCGGGTTGATAGCACAGTACCTCTTCAGCCGTGGCCGTGGCTGGTACAACCTGCACCTTGAATCCATGGCGACGCAGGCAGCGAAGGATGTTGTATTTTATTCCAAAATCAAATGCGACAATCGGGATGTCCGCCGCCGGGAGTGTGGGCGGGGTTGGGGAGGAATCCGCGCCTTGGGGGAGGGTGAACTCTTCATTCGGCTGCTCGTGTTCGTCCCAGGCAAAAGCTTCCTTATGGGTGACCACCTTTGCGTAGTCCGCGCCCAGCATACCGGGCCAATCGGCTGCTTGTTGTCGGGCTTCCTCATCGGAAAGATTCTCGGTGCTAATGACACCATTGAGCGCGCCGCGCACACGCAGTTTCTTGGTCAACGCTCGCGTATCGACACCTTCAATGCCCGGGATGCTGTTGGCCTTGAGGTAGTCATCCAATGATTCGGTGGAGCGCCAGTTACTGACCACGGGCGATAATTCGCGCACCACAAAGCCGGACACGTGTGGTTGATAGGATTCGATATCCTCCGGGTTGACGCCGTAATTTCCAATCTCCGGATAGGTCATGGTCACGATCTGCCCTTTGTAGGAGGGGTCGGTCAGGATTTCCTGATAACCGGTCATGGAAGTATTGAAACACACCTCGCCGGAGGACGTGGCGCTCGCGCCAAAACCTTTACCGTAAAAAACCGTACCGTCTTCTAATGCAAGAATTGCCATAGGGCGGCCGTGAAGCCGTGCGATACTAGGAATGCGGCCCCGATGGGTCAAGCGGCCACATAAAAAAGGCGCGGCCAGTTGTTGGCCGCGCCGGTGAATAACTGTGCGTCTATTGGAACTTTGCGTCCTTGAGCATTTTGATATAGGCCTCGACTGAGTTGGGGCCGAACCCCACTTTCTTAAGCAGCTCCTTGCCGTTGGCATCTAGAACAAACACGGTCGGGTAGCCGCGAATTCCGTATTCCTTGGCCTGAGTGCGATTATAGGCGTATTGCTCTTTAGTGATTTTGCTGCGATCGCGTGGGAAATCCAGCTCCACCAGCACGAGATTTTCCTTCGCGTAATCTTTGAAGGCCTGTTTATCAAACACGTTTTTCTTTAGGGCCTTACAGGGCGGACACCAGTCCGAGCCGGTGAATTCAAGCAGGATTAGTTTTTTTTGGGTTTTGGCGATTTTTTTGGCGTCGTCAATGTTGGTGAGCCATCCTTTTTCGGCATACGCACTGTGACCGAAGGCTATGAGGGTAATTAGGGCAATGAGTGTTTTCATAGGTATTTGAATTGATCGAGTTTAGGTCATTTCCGCCTCGGCACGCCACACAATTTTGCCGCGCACCACTGTCATAGTGGGGCGGCCCTTGAAGGTCCAGCCATTGAAGGGGGTATTGCTGCTCTTGCTTGGGCTCGTGCTGGCATCAAAAATCCATTCGGCATCTGGGTCAATCACCGTCACATCGGCATCCGCACCTTCGCTTAACGTTCCTTTAGGCAGTTTGAGGAGTCGGGCAGGATTCACGGTGTATTTGGCGATCAGATCAGATAGCTCAAGATGGCCTTTGTGGTGAAGGAAGGTCAGAGAGACGGCCAGCTCGGTTTCCAAGCCGGTAATACCAAAGGGCGCGTAATCGAATTCAACATCTTTTTCATGCGCGCAATGTGGGGCGTGATCGCTGGCGAGGATTTCCAGTGTGCCATCGGTGAGCCCTTCAATCACCGCTGCGCGATCGTCTGCCGAGCGGAGCGGGGGGTTCATTTTGAAGTGCGTATCGTACGTAGGCCATTCCGTGCGCTGGGCTTCGGTTTGTAGTTCGCGGCCGTCTTCAGCCCAGAAATGTTCACTGCCGCCAATCGTGGCATCAGTAAGAGTG
>DPAW01000172.1:5874-22013 GCA_003517285.1 Verrucomicrobiales bacterium | reverse complement strand
AGGCGTTTAATTTACCGCCGAGAACCCAGCCGATCTCCGCCTTGTGATAATCCCACTCGCGCAACGTGTGCCACGGCTCAAACCAATGCAGCCGCTGGGCGTGCTCGGTCCAGAACCCTTCGGGATCGTTGATCGAACGATCGTACAGCTCGCGGTATTGATCGAGGGAAGAAACATGCGCGCCGGCCGCAGCCTCGCCGGTGGGGGGGAAAACAGATTCACTCATAGTCAGTCGGTGCGGCATCTTGGGAAAGGGCCGCGCGGGCGTCAAGTCACTCGACTCTCGACCACCGCCCAGTGCCCAGCTACATTCCGCCCGTGGCCGACCACGCCCAGACCGTTTCCGCCAGCACGCGCCTGTGCGCCGTGTACGGTTTTCCCGTGCGCCACTCCGCCTCGCCCGCCATGCAAAATGCCGGCATCGCCACGCTCGGCTTGGACTGGCGCTACACCGCCGCCGAGGTCCGCCCTGAGCAACTCAGCGAAGCCATCGCCGGCGCGCAGGCCATGCATTACGTGGGACTGAACCTCACCGTGCCGCACAAGCTGCTGGCGCTGGACATGGTGGAGGTACTCGACGAAAGCGCCCGCGAATGGGGCGCAGTAAACACCATCCTGTTCGAGGGCCAAACCGATTCAGGCGACTGGCGCGCCATTCATGAATTTGAAACCGCCCCGGAAAACGTGCGCAGCCACGGCTTCAACACCGACGCCGACGGCATCACCCAAAGCCTGCGCGAGGATCTCGGCATGGAAGTGCGCGGCGAAAGCATCCTGCTCCTTGGCGCCGGCGGTGCCGGCCGCGTGGCCGCTCTGAAGATCGCCGCCACCGGCGTAAAGGAACTCTTCCTCGTCAACCGCACCGCCAGCAAAGCCGAAGCCATCGCCACCGAGATTCGCGATCGTTTCCCAGCCATGCGGGTAAATGTGGGATATCCGCCCGCCGAAGTAGACCTCGTGCTCAATGCTACCTCCCTCGGCCTCAAGGCCAGCGACCCCCTGCCCTTTGATCCCGCCGCCTTTTCCCTCGGTAAATCCCGCGCGGTGTATGACATGGTTTATCGGCCCGCCGAAACCCCGCTGCTCGCCGCCGCCGCCGAAGCCGGCTGCAAAACCGCCAATGGCCTCGGCATGCTCCTCCATCAAGGAGCCAAAGCCCTCGAAATCTGGACCGGCCAAACTGCCCCCTTGGAGGTGATGCGGCAGGCATTAAAGGAGACGATCTATGGCTGATTTCGTCGTATGGCTGGGCAGCACGCTGGTGTTGTTTTCGATCATCTTTTTCATGTTCGGCTGCATCGTAGGCAGTTTTCTAAACGTGGTGATCCATCGGCTGCCACGCGAAATGAGCGTGGCCAATCCACCCTCTCATTGCCCGCAATGCGGCTACATCATTCCTTGGTATCAAAACATTCCGCTGGTTACCTGGCTCTGGCAACGCGGCCGCTGTGCTGGTTGCGATGTCTCCATTCCCGTTCGTTATTTCCTCGTCGAGCTCCTTACCGGCCTCGCCTTCCTGGGCGCATGGCTTCTGGTGCATTATCATTTCGCGGCTGGTGCAGAAGATCCATTTCTTAAGCAACCCATCGTAGCCGCGCTGGTCACGCTGGCTTTGGTGACTCTCCTAGGCGGCTTGATCGCCTCTACCTTTATCGACTTCGAGCACTTCATCATTCCCGATGAACTGACCAAAGGTGGCATGGTCACCGGCGCCGCGTTTTCCCTCGCCGCCCCCCAACTCCACGGAGCCTTTCTGGGCGAAGAAATTTCCCACGGCATGGCACTGGTTTACAGTCTCCTCGGTATGGCCTGCGGCGGAGCAATCGTCTATGCCGTGGTGCGCATGGGTAAAGCCATGTTTGGCAAACAAACGTATTCTGCCGAGCAACCCGTACGCGTCACCTTCGGCCAACACGCCATGACCATGAGCGGTGAAGGCGAGGAACCGGATTTGGAATTGCCGTACGAGGAAATCTTTTACCGAGAAGGCGACACGATCACCTTGCACGCTGAGAAGGTGGAATACATTGACCGCTGCCTGTGGGATTGCAAAGTGGCCATCGACGCCCAATCTGCGCGCATTGGCGAAGAGGAGTTCAAGCCGTCAGACATTAAACATTTGGAGGTCATGACCAGTGAAGTCGTCGTGCCCCGTGAGGCCATGGGGTTTGGAGATGTGAAATTCATGGCCGCCATCGGCGCCTTTCTCGGTTGGCAAGCCACCGTGTTCAGCCTCATGTTCAGTGCGGTACTGGGCGCCATTGTGGGGTCACTGCTCATGGCCTTCCGCAAGGATGGAGCCAACATTATCCCTTACGGCCCCTACATCGCCTTCGCCGCCATTGCCTGGATCTTCGGCGGATACGAACTGTGGGAATGGTGGTGGGGCAACTTCGGGAAAAACTAGACCCTACCTGCCGTTCTGTGCCCGCTGGCGTAAGGCATGATCCATCAACACCAGAGCCGTCATGGCTTCCACCATCGGTACCGCGCGGGGGAGCACGCAGGGATCATGGCGGCCGCGGGCCTTCAACTTCACATTTTCACCGCCCGCACTCACGGTGTCCTGTGTTTGTAAAATAGTCGCCGTCGGCTTGAAGGCTGTGCGGAAGTAAATGGTTTCCCCATTGGTAATACCGCCCTGCACGCCGCCGGACCGATTGGTCACTGTACGCACCTTGCCACCGCGCATTTGAAACACGTCATTGTGTTCGCTGCCCTGCAGAGTAATGCCCTCGAAACCCGACCCGATATCGAACGCCTTGGTAGCCGGCAAACTGAGCATCGCCTTGGCCAGATCCGCCTCCAGGCGATCAAACACCGGCTCGCCCCAACCCGCCGGCACACCGCGCGCCACGCCGGTAATGATGCCGCCCACGCTGTCGCCTTGTTTGCGCACGCGCTCGATCAGGCGGATCATCTTTTCCGCTGTCGCCTTGTGGGGACAACGGATGATGTTTGCCTCCACCTGTTTCAGTGTAAACTTGTCCGGATTAATCTCCGCGGAGATGTGCTTCACCTGACTCACACAGGCAAGCACGTCCACGCCGAACTGTTTCTTAAGAATCTTCTTGGCCACCGCACCGGCCGCCACACGACCAATCGTTTCACGTGCGCTGGTACGCCCTCCGCCAGGCCAAGCACGAATGCCGTACTTGGCATCATAGGTATAATCGGCGTGGCTCGGCCGATATTTGGCCTCCATCTCGGTGTACGCCTCGGATCGTTGGTCAGTGTTCTCCACCAATAACGCAATCGGTGTGCCGAGCGTTTTACCCTTAAAAGTACCGGAAACAATGCGGACCTTGTCGCCCTCATCTCTCTGGGTGACGATCTTCGATTGCCCCGGACGACGGCGATCCAGCTCGGGCTGAATGTCTTTTTCGCTCAACGGGATGCGCGGCGGGCAGCCATCAATCACCACGCCGACGCCGCCACCGTGGCTTTCGCCCCAAGTGGTTATGCGGAAAATTTCACCAAAAGAATTCCCCATGCGCCGAACCCTGCCACAAAAGCGGCCGTTTTACAATCCGACGGACTGTGAATGACTCCCGCTTGCAAAAGCTATAGGCTCTGCGAAATTGATTTAGATGCTAGGAGGCATCCGAATTCCCGAAAATTGGTGCGGCGCACTGGCGGTTTTGCCGTTGGTGTTGTTCTGGAATTCGTGTGAATCCACCGATCCCACGGACTGGCGCAGCCCTGAGGGAAGCCGCTTTGCCAAGACCTCCGTTGAGGAACTTTATGAGCGCGCCCAGCGCAACGATTACTTTGCCATGGTCCATTTGGGCTGGCGTTACGATACCGGCACGGGCGTAAAAACCGATGCGCGCGAAGCCGCCGCCTGGTACCGCCAAGCAGCCGAGCACGGCGGGCATTCCATGGCACAGAATAATCTTGGCTGTCTATACCGCGATGGCCGCGGCGTGATCCAGGATTACAAAACCGCCTCCACCCTGTTTCGCATGGCCGCCGAGCAGGGCAATAACCATGCCCGCACCAATCTCGGTTGGCTGTACGAACGTGGCTATGGTGTGCCGCAGGACTACCGTCAGGCATTGCAACTTTACACAGAGGCCGCTCAGGAATACCGCAACTTTGAAACCGGCCGGCAACACGCGGGGAATCCGATGGCCCAAAATAATTTGGGCTGCCTCTACCGCGACGGCAAGGGCACCAAGGCCGATGCGTTTACCGCGGTAAAGTGGTTCCGCAAATCAGCCGAAGCCGGCAATCATCACGCCCACCACAATCTGGGCATCATGTTTGAGCGCGGACTGGGCGTGAAACCGGATATCCGTAAGGCCCTAGAACATTACGAGCAGGCGCTCAATGCTGGTAATGTGTATTCCATGAACGCCGTGGCTTGGCTTTTCGAGCAGGGCAAATCCGTCCCACGCAACCCGAAACTGGCCGTGAGGTATTATACGCAGGCCGCCGAACGCGGTTATTCCATGGCCATGTACAACCTCGCCTGTCTGTATCTCGATGGACGTGGCGTAGAGCAGGATTCCATTTCTGCAATGGAATGGATGCTACGCGCGGCCGAACGCGGCAATGCTTATGCCCAAGTAAAGTTAGCATGGATGCACGAAAACGGCGTGGGCATTAGCAAGGATTATGAGGAAGCTGCCAAGTGGTATCTGGCCGGCTCACGTCAAGGGTTGGCTCTGGGGCAGATCAATCTGGCGCTGTTGCTGGCCAGCGGGGCGGTTGGCGAAACGGACCTGGTGGGCGCCTATAAATGGATGAAGCTGGCCGCCCAGACAGGCAATCAAGGTGCCCAAAAATTTCTCCCCACCATCCGTGAAAAAATGTCACCCGAAGAATTGGCCGAAGCGGAGCTGTTGATCACCCGTTTTGTGGCCCAACCTTACACCGAGGAAATCCCTCCCGGCACACCACAAGGTTAATCAATCGAGCAAATGCTCGTCCTCCGGCTTCACTGAAGAGGGCGCGTAGTATCCCTTGGTGTCATCATTCGGGTCCACAGGCCGGCCCACGGAGCGGGCCTTTTTGATCGCCTTGGAGAACACCGGAAACATCATTGAAGCTAGAATCGCAATGATGGCCATCACCACCAGCATCTCGATTAATGAGGCGCCTTTTGATTTGAGACGGCGGGATTTTTTCCAAGGCAAATTCATGACTGCGGCACGCAAGCTAACACTGGTTCATGCGGTGTTCAATCACCGGTTTTTAGATTAATACCCGACACATAAGGGCCACCGGTTTTCGCCTGGGTCCGAGCGGATTCGATTTGTTTTTCCGTCAGTTCAGTGCCAGGCCCCACTCCGCTGCCTTCGCGTAGGCGCCCGTCAATCATCAGGTTTCCCTGCGTTGGCACATGCGGCAACCCAAGCGCATGCCCCAGCTCATGCGCGAGAATATTTGATTGCGCAAAAAAGACCGGCGAGCCGTCCTTCCAGACCCCGCCCTTGTCGATCAATCCCGCAAATTTCACCTGCGGCATCAGCACCACGCCTTTCTTGGGCATGTAAACCGCCCCAAACGCATCCGGCATGGTGTACATCACAATGATCCGAAAAACTTTCCGGCGATCCGGAAAATCCGGGATCATCCGATGTAAAATACGGGATTGATGCAGGCGCACATACGCTGAGGGCACACTCGGCTTAAACAAATCGGCAAACTCCTTTTCCGCTGCCAAATCCGCCGATAACAGTTGCTCAGGCCGCCCCGGGACGAATCGCACCTTACCCTGACCCCAGATTTCATTGGCCCCGGCAAACAACGGCCGCAGATTCGTCAACTTGGCATCCGCGTTAATCGAGACATACCGGCTTTTCAGATAATGAATCTTCACCGGCAAATGAATCAAAGCCTCATCCGGATTTTCATCGACCGCCGCCGCCTGCTCCACGGCCGCCACCGATTGCGTAGCCGATCTCGTGTTTCCGGCATAAACCAACAGACGCGTTCCTCCCTCCAATCTTGGCAAAAAGGCAAACCGCACCCGCCCCAGCATCAATCGAATCGCATCCGCCGCCGGCTTGTTTCGGAATTTGCCACTCACGATCTGCTGCAGCCCGGGCTCCACCTTAACCTCCCAGCCAGTCTCGGCTTTGACCATCCCCAAAAACACCTCCAACGGCACATCCTTCACCCGCAAATCAAAGGTCCTTACCTTGGGATACCACACCACTTGATTCGCCGACCACGCGTCCGAAGCCATACACCCTAAAATCATAAGGACCCAACGCATCATGCTTTTCCCTCTTCGTTTCCAACATTCCCGAAATATTTCTCAACCAGTTTCGGGTCCGTTAGCCTCGACCCCTTCGAGGCCACCAGCATCACCAGCGCCGAGACCAATACACTCCATATGAAGGGATGCAAGCTCAGCAGTTCATACGCGCTGAATTTGTCGTGCACCAGATAGCCGATCAGATAAAACACCGCCATCGTGCCGCCGCCACTGAGCATGCCGGCCACGGTGGCGCGGGGCGTGAGGCCGGGCCAGTAAAGCGTCAGGATAACCGGCATTAAAAAGCTGGCGCCCAAACCGCCGGAGCCAAAGACGATCAGGTCCTGCAGGAATTGCGGTGGGTTCAGCATCGCAAACATCGCCAGCGCACCGACGCCCACGGTGGTCCAGTAGGTCACCTTTTTCATCTGAGCCTCGCTCGCCTTGGGATTTTTGCGCTGATACACATCGCGCACCACACTGCCGGAAACCAGCAGCAGAAAACTATCCACGCTACTCATCACCGCCGCAAACGGCGCTGCCACCAAGAGACCGGCCAGCCAAGGCACACCGGCGGTGGAGGTGAGGAAGGTCGCCATTTCGGGCATCACACGGTCCGCATCAATTTCCCAGCCAGGCAACAGCACACGCCCGCAGGTGAAGATGATGATAAGCGGAAAATAGATCAGTGAAAAATACAGCGCCACAAAGATAATGGAATGTCGGAGCGTCGGGATATCCTTAAACGCCATCTGTCGTGCCATGTAGCTCGGCTGGGCCGCGCCGGCAAACGGCCAGAAACAGAAGAAGCTCACCGCCAACATGATGGGGAGAAACCCCATACCACTACTAGATTTCGGTCCCGGCGCACTGACATACACACCCGGCTTATCATCGCCGTATTGATAGCCCTCCACGTCCACTGACTGCGCGCTCACCCCCACATCCTTCACCTGCGCCCGAATGGATTTCAGTTCGGTGGCATTTTCCAGCGAGGTCCGCACCTCAATCACCGGCACACCCGCAAACTCCGTCTGGCCTTCAGAAAATTCAACGGCCTCTTTTAGGCGAACAAACGGCTGCCGCTTTTCCTCCGGCGGCATTTCCAGCCAAGTTCCTTTCGCTAGAACTAAAGACGAGGCGGATTCGGTTCGGACCAATGTCGCATTTCCATCGCGCGGCGGCACCTGTCTGGAGAGTTCCTGAGTCGCGTTGCTCAAGCCGCCCACCTGCGTGAGCGCAAGCCCCAGCAGGATCACCACCCCGAGCCCCATAATCACGCCCTGCATCATGTCCGTCCACACCACCGCGCGAAAGCCACCCCATGCCGTGTACGCCACCACCGAAGCGGCAAACACCAGGAGGCACAACAGATAATCCGCCTCAGCCGCACCCACCCAGGGAATCGGCGCAGTGAACCGGCACACCATTGCCACTGCCGTTTGATACACCTCCACATCACCGAGCAAGGTCGTCATGATTTTTGCCCCGGCCTTGAATTGTGCGAGCAGGAAGAAGAATTGGAAGAACACCAGCAACACCGTCGCCACGGCACCCACGGTGTCGCTGCCCAGACGTTTGCGCAACAGCTCGGGCACGGTGATGCTGCCGCTCTTGCGGGCCACCTGATTCAGGCGCTTGGCGATCAGGCCGATCGCCACCAGCGGCACGATAATGTAGCCCGCGATCCACAACGCCATCACCCAGCCATGCGTGTAGATGAGCGAAGGAAACCCCATGAAGCTGCCGCCCGAGGCGCTGGTGGCCGCGTAGGTGAAGGCAAACGCCCAAATACCGAGGTTGCGACTGCCCAGAAAATATTCGTTGAGAAACGATTTTCCCGACTGCTCGCGGTTGGCCAGGCCCGCCAGCACAAACACCACCACCATGTACAACGCGAAGCTGATCAGCGCCGCGTTGCCTGCTGTGGAAGCGAGCATGAATTCCGCGTCGGTCATTCGTCTTCCGGCAAATCCTCCATCGGTTCATCCCGCATGAAGCGCAGGCAAAACCAAATTGTGAACGCGTTGGCCACCAACAGCGGCAGCAACCAGCCAATCACCGTCCAGCGCGGCAGGCCGAACAACATCCGAATCGGCGTCTCGGCTTCTGCCGCGTACGCTGCCTGCGAATTGTAGCCGAGCACCCAGAGCCCCGTGACCGCCCACGCCACGATCATCACAAACAACTCACGTTTAGATTGCCGATACGAGGCTCCAGTATCCGGCCGTGTTGACGGTCCACTCACGCGGAGACAGTTCGCCTTTCGCGGCGTTCGCGCAAACAAAAACCTTTTCCCAAACATCCATCGCCCCACAAATTGCCCATGAGCCATCCCGTTGCCGTGCTTGAGACGCTGTACACCGCCGTGGTGGCGGCAAAGGCAGTCGCCTAGACCATGCCCCCCTCACGTTTGAGGTGGAATTCGTTTCGCGCAGTGACGGCCGATTCGAGCTGGAAAACAAACAAAGCCACCTCGCCTCGATGGTGGGTGATTATTACGACATGAGCCCGTGCGCAGTCGTCCGCCACGGCGGCCTCCCCCTCCTGCTGACCTCCATTCGAACCGCGCCCTTCGATCTCGGCCAATGGCACAGTCAAGGTGTGGCGGTGGAAAAACTGAACGTCATCGTCGTCAAAGCCGCGGTTGCCCATCGCGCCGCGTACGATCCAATCACCGTCCGCAGCTTTTTTACCGTGGACACCCCCGGGCCGTGCAGCAGCAACCTGAAACGCTTGCCCTACCAGCACCTCCGCATCTCTGCGTGAACATTATTTCTTCGCAATCTTGGCCCAGCTATCGCGCAGGCCGACGATGCGATTGAAGACCGGTTTCTCCGGCGCCGTGTCCTTGGCGTCGGGCGTGAAATAGCCCAGCCGCTCGAACTGTACCCGCTCGCCCGCGGGCAACTCCGCCAGTGAAGGCTCCAGCTTGCCGGTAACGACCTTCAGCGAATCGGCGTTCAGGCATTCGAGAAAATCACCGGTCGCTTCCGGCTCCGGTTCGGTGAAGAGCCGGTCGTATAGGCGCACTTCAGCATCCACTGCGTGCTCGGCACTGACCCAGTGAATGGTCCCCTTAACCTTGCGACCATCAGGCGCGTGGCCGCCGCGAGTTTCGGGATCGTATGTGCAAATGAGCCGGGTGATGTTGCCCTCCGCATCCTTCTCGACACTCTGGCAGGTGATAAAATAGGCGTAGCGCAGCCGTACCTCGCGGCCGGGTCCAAGTCGGAAAAATTTCTTGGGCGGATCCTCCATGAAATCCGCACGTTCAATAAACAACCGGCGCCCAAAAGGCACGGAGCGTTTCCCGGCGGCTTCGTCCTCGGGATTGTTCACCGCCTCCAGTTCCTCGGATTCTCCTTCCGGATAATTTTCAATCACCACCTCCAGCGGATCCAACACAGCGCACCGGCGCGCGGCGGTTTTGTTCAGCTCCTCGCGAATGGCGTTTTCCAGCAGGCTGACATCGGTCACCCCCTTGTACTTGGTCACGCCCACCCTTTGGCAGAAATTGCGAATAGCCGAGGCCGTAAAACCGCGCCGGCGATAGCCCGCGATGGTCGGCATTCGCGGATCATCCCAGCCGGACACATGATTGTCCTCCACCAACTGCAGCAGCTTGCGCTTGCTCATCACCATGTAGGTGGGGTTCAGGCGAGAAAACTCGTGCTGATGCGGGCGCGGCTGCGGCACCGGCAGATTATCCAGCACCCAATCGTACAATGGCCGATGCACCTCAAACTCCAGCGTGCAGATCGAGTGGCTAATGCCCTCAATGCTGTCCGAGAGACAATGCGTGAAATCGTACATCGGATAGAGGCACCATTGATCACCGGCGTGGTGGTGCTCCTCATGGCGGATGCGATAGATCACCGGGTCGCGCAGGTGCAGATTCGGCGAGGCCATATCGATCTTCGCGCGCAGCGTCTTATCGCCATCGGCAAATTCCCCCGCCCGCATGCGCTCGAAGAGTGCGAGATTCTCCTCCGGCGACCGGCTCCGGCCGGGGCTTTCCTTACCGGGCTTCTCCGGCACGCCACGGTATTCCTCCCACTCGTCCGGCTGCAGCTCACACACATACGCCTTGCCGTGCTGAATCAATTGCACCGCGTAGCCATACAACTGCTCAAAATAATCCGAGGCAAAAAAAGTTTTCTCCGAGAGCACCGAATCCGCCCAGCCATCGATCAGCCACTTCACATCCTCGGTGATCGAATCGACATACTCCGTGTCCTCCTTCACCGGATTGGTGTCATCAAAGCGCAGATTGCAGATGCCGTCATTCTCCAGCGCGATGCCGAAATTCAGGCAGATGGATTTCGCGTGGCCGAGATGCAGATACCCATTGGGCTCCGGGGGAAACCGCGTGACCACGCCGGGATATTTCCCCGCCGCCAAATCCGCCTGCACGCGATCGCGGATAAAATCCCTCAACCCCTCGTTACCCTCAGCCTCATTCATGCGCGGTGTATTTGCGGGAAAAGCAGTTCATGGTCAATCGTTTTGCAGCGTTGTCTGTGCCCGCCCCAGCCAAAGATCGATCACCACGAGCGGAAAAATTAACGCTGCCGCTGTGAATCCCAAAAATGCCTTGAAAACATACATGCCCAAGACAGCCTGCACCTCTCCTTCAATCAGCGGCACAACCAACAGGCACAATAGGTAAACGATCAATCCACCAAACCCCAAGCCCGCCGACCACAATGCGCGCCGGGTGGATTCCTTGGGAGGTCGGCTGGGTGCATTTAAGAAACCAATGATCACAGCAGCCATCTGCATACCCATCGCCAACACCTGCCCCAATCCAAACAGGACGCTGCCCATAAATGACAAAAGCGAAAGGATCAGTAACACTAGTTGAAAGATAAATAGAATAACGCCGCCGACCAAACCGAAGTAATATGCTCCCGACGAGTTGGGCCGCAAATGACGCACTGTCGACGGCGTCAACAAAAGCATCAGATAAACAGACAGCGCGCCTCCGACAATCAAAACCATACCCAACGCCATCGCCGCAAACACCCCGAGTATTCCACTCATGAAATGCTTACCCTTTTCAGCCGCCTGATCGATCGATTCTCTATCATTAATATCCACACCCTCCAAAGTACCGAGCGCCTCGACGATTTTCACAAAGCCATCGCCCCCCACCAGAAACACCAGGACCAAGGGAGAGACACACAATATTCCGCCAAAAAATGCCCGCCATCGACCGCGCAATAACCACCCCGTACCGATCGCCCCCAAGCCGGCCACCGCCGGCCAAACCATCAATGGAATCGCCGACCACGAAAGATTTTTCATGGCCCACGCGAATTGGAAATTCACCACGCCCATCCCATCAGATAATTCAGTGGGCCAAAAGAATGCGGCCAAATACATAGCCCCCACCACCGTCCACGCCCAACTTCGAATACGTTCCTCCTGCGCAGGTTGATAACGCCGCAAATCCGGCTGATCGGCATTGGTTTTCCCCGGAGATTCCGTTGAATCCACCTCAACAGACTCAACGGGAAAACTCATCGGCTCTTCAGGAGAGAAAGCCGGTGGCAGATTTTCGGCCGTTTCATCATCGGGCAACAACTCCGACAAAGGCTTCCACTCATTCACCCCTTCATGGGTCGCGTGCGTCTCCGGAGAAAGCTTTCCCGAACCCAGCCACCGCCGGACCTCCGATTCTTTAAACGGCCCCGCAGCCTCCCCATCATCAACAATATACCAATCCATCACTGCTGCAATACCATGAAATCACTATCCCGTTCGCGAGTACCGCAGATCGTCTCAATCATCCCCAAAGGCAACAAAATCATGATACCGCCAATCCACGCCATATATTTCACCCCGGCCATCAACCAACCGCATGAGGCAGCGATCACTGCACTAATCGGCTTCTCCACCTTATTCATTGCCATATCTTTCTGGGTCGCCTGTTGCCCCGTGTAGATTGTGCCAAACTGACTTTCCACATAAGCTAAGCGTTTCTCTGCTCGCTCATGATCATTCTTGCATTCGTCATAGATCACTTTCCCCCAGGCCGGCAAAACAGGCATAGCCAAGGAAACAACGGTAAGCGTTACGGCTAAATTAGACCATTGTTTCATCTGGCTAGGCCGCCTACCTAATGTATTTATAAAACACAAAACAGCTGCGCCCAACAGCATTGCCATCATTAAAAGCAGACCAACCCCCAAAAATTTATTGTTAGCATCAATGGCCGCCATAAAGGGCATGCCATATTGCCCCGGCATAAACATGAACACCAAAATACCAATCCCCCCTAACATGGATATTCCATACGCAAGAACACTGTCAGTCCGATAAAATCTCGACTTGGTTCCAATCAACAGCAAAAGCCAGCCAACCAAAAAAACTGTAATGCTCGTTGAATGCTGATCCGGTTTGAGGCCCATTTTATCAAAAAATACATTTTTATCTACAAGTTCGATCTTCTTTTCAGGGATATCCACCGTGCCCCCCGCTTCTTCAGACGACAAAGGCTCCGGAATGGGGGTAGATGTATCCTCTACTGGGGTCGCAACCTTGAAGGCCCCAATCTCCGGATCCGTCAAAGCCAAGCCCCCCATAGCCAATCCCAGCACCATTATAACAATACCTCGATTGCGCCCATGCATAGCTGACGCCAAAACTATTAAAATGACACCGACCACCACTGGTCCGATGATGCTGTACATCGCCTGCCATTCAGCTAATTCCCAGAATTTCCAAGCAGGAACCTTCCATTCCCCATTACCGAATACAGGCAGTAAACCAGCCATTAAGAGACCCCACCCCACAGAATTCACAAATGAAGATCGATCGGCCAATTCATCTTCGTAAGTTAATGAAGGTGGTATCTTCCGCTTCTCTTGCGGTGCATTTGCTTCTTCCGCAACCTCCACAACCGGTTCATCCAAATTATGCCCACAGGCCAAACAGACGACTTGATCCGCCTCCAAGCCAGCTCCACATTTAGGGCAGGTGATGCCGAGAATGGCAGGTGGCGGTGCTGCGCCGCCGCTTACTAATTGCGGCAGAGGCACCCAGTCAGCTGTGCCTTCCACCCAGCCCAGATCAGTAGTCAGAAGACTGCCGTCAGCCAAATAGGCCTGTACATCCTCGGGGGTGTACGGGCCGAATTGTTGGCCGTCTCTGGATACGTGGATCAACATCACCGGGCGGGTCGCGCCGTGGTGAGAGGACACGAAATGGCCCGTTTTTTCAAGAACGGAGTCCAGCCGGCCACCAACGCATCACGCGGTGTACTCCGATTTCCGGCAGTTCAAAAAAGTCGCCCAGCGGCTCAAACCCGAGTCGTTCGTAAATCGGGATAGCCTTTACACGTACATCGGCCCAGAGCGATTGGCCAATGGCGCTGGCGTGTTGCTGGGCGGCGATTACAAGTTGCGCGCCCACGCCCTGCCCGCGCTCGTTCTCAAGCACGCCAAACCAACGGATTCTTGCGGCGCAGCCATGTTTTGACTCAGGTAATACCGCGATGCAGCCTATCGGTTTATCAGCACGGAAGGCACCACCAAAAACGGCCTCCAAATTGGCGGTCATCTCAGCGTCTAAGTCTGTGCTGGCTGGCTTGAATGGGTATAGTGACAAACGACGCACCTCAGCCAACTTGGCAGGTAGCACATCCCACCGAATGGTCACCACGCCGGTCACGTTAGCCGCTAATCACGCTTATCTCCACCGGCTCAACTTTAACCCCTTGGCGATCAAGCCATTGAGAGGCTTTCTTAAGGGATGAACGTGGACCTTCGAGCTCGAGGCAAACAATGCCAATTTCATCGCGCACTTCAGCCTGACGAATATTGGCCTTCAATTCAAACCGAGTGATTAACTCCCAAACTATCGGTGAGGTGATGTGCTTGGACGGGTACATCAGCCATAAACGAAGACGCTCTTGCTCTTTTTCCGCACTCTTTTTAGGCGCCTTTTTCTTGACTGTCTTCTTAGCTGGCATGCGCTCAACCACCTGCAATGGCTGGAATGATACTTACCTCATCGCCATCTTTGATCGCAGTGTCTTTGTTATCGAGAAAACGAATATCTTCCTCGTTAACGTATACGTTGACAAAGCGCCGTACTTCACCGGACTCATCAAGCAACCGTTCCTGAATACCCGGATAACGGGTTTCAAGGTCGGCGATGGCCTGACCGATGTTTTCGGCACTGGTTTCCACCACTTCTTCATCATGTGTGAGCTTACGAAGCGGCGTAGGGATACGAATATTTACTGGCATAATAATGTTTTATTGAGTAGCTGCTGCGAGCTCTTTATCGCTATCTAGCAGCGACTCAAACTCCCGCAAACTGGGAGCGATTTCACGAGTGCTACCCGCATGGTTTTCCACGGCATCGAGCGTTTTCAGACCGTTGCCGGTGATGCAAAGCACGGCCGAATCATCGGCAGGGATAGCGCCGCTGGCAATGAGTTTTTTAGCGACGCCAACGGTTACGCCCCCGGCAGTTTCAGCAAAGATACCCTCGGTTTCAGCAAGCAGCTTTATACCTTCGCGGATCTCTTCATCAGTCACGTCATCCGAGGCCGCACCGGTTTCCTTGAAAACTTTTAACGCATAAAAACCATCAGCCGGAGTACCAATCGCCAAGCTTTTAGCAATCGTGTCAGGTTTAACTGGCTTGAAGAAATCCTGCCCTTCCTTGAAAGCCTGACTGATTGGCGAACAACCCGTAGCCTGTGCGCCATGTACACTGTATTCGGCCTCGTCCACTAAACCAACCTTCACAGCTTCCTGATAACTCTTATGGATCTTGGTAAGTAGTGAACCAGAAGCCATCGGAACAACTGTGTGCCGCGGGATCTTCCATCCAAGTTGTTCCATTATCTCAAAACCTTGGGTCTTGGAGCCTTCCGCATAGTAGGGCCGCATATTCACGTTTACAAATGCCCAATCATGTTTGCCGGCAATCTCTGCGCAGAGACGGTTCACTTCATCATAGTGCCCCTTAATACCAATTACGTTGGCATCATAAATCAGCGAATTCACCACTTTACCCTTCTCAAGGTCGTTTGGAATGAAAACAAATGCCGTAAGGCCTGCAGACGCCGCGTTGGCTGCTACGCTATTGGCAAGGTTGCCGGTTGAAGCGCAGGCCACCACTTCATAGCCCAGCTCGCGCGCCCGGCTCAAAGCCACGCTCACCACGCGGTCCTTGAATGAAAGCGTCGGATAATTCACTGCATCGTTCTTAATCCAAAGCTCGCGAATCCCCAGCCGCTTGGCGAGACGATCAGCCTTTATCAGCGGTGTGAAGCCTACCTCCCGACCAACGGTTGGCTCTCCGGCCACCGGCAATAGTTCGGCGTACCGCCACATACTTTGAGGACGTTGCTCGATCGTCTGACGAGTCATTTTGCTCTTGGCCGCCTCATAGTCATAAACCACCTCTAACGGTCCAAAACATAACTCGCAAACATGCCGTGCCTCGAGCGGGTATTCCTCACCACACTCACGACAACATAACGCCTTCATGTATCCCTGTTGTTCAACCATTGTTCTGTCCTTTTCTTCAATATGTTCGCCGACAACAGGCTACAAAAAAGCCCGCTCACAGCGATGAGCGGGCGAAAATTTTTGCGCCGGGGCTCATCTTTCCCGGCTTTCGCCGGCTGGATTTGGCACCTGGTCATCGAAACGCGCTGTTTCAACCGGTTGCCGTGACATCATCGGGCCAGTCCCTCCGTCACTCTTTATGAGCGCCCCCCTTTCAGGGAGCGGGGCAAACATAGGGCAAACGCTGGTCAGGTCAACCCCAAATCCGTATCATTCGCCCAGTTCCCCTGTAAACCCCTGCTGCCGCAAGGCTTCGTACAGCACCAGCGAAACGCAATTTGCCAGATTCAGCGAGCGCGCTTCCGCGTTAAACATCGGAATCCGCAGCCACGAATCCA
>DPAW01000172.1:4096-5479 GCA_003517285.1 Verrucomicrobiales bacterium | reverse complement strand
CACCGCCTCATCGTACCGCTTCGCCCCACCCTGCTCCACCAGCCAATACCGGGCCGTGGCCGGTTGTTCGGCGGTGAAGCTCGCCCAATCCTCCCACAGATACCAATCCACCTGCTGCCAGTAATCCATCCCCGCCCGCTTCAATTCGCGGTCGCCAAGCCGAAACCCCAATGGCCCGATCAAGTGCAACCGCGCACCCGTCGCCGCACACAACCGTGCCACATTCCCGGTGTTTGGCGGTATCTCCGGTTCAACAAGGACGACATTCATCAACCTTTCCCTTTAATAAACCACCTTCAACAACGTCAACCCGCAGGCCGGGGCGTTCATGCCGGCGACGCGACGATCGCGCTCGCGGAAAATTTGGCGAATGTCCTTTTGCGTTAGCTTCCCCTGCCCAACCTGCACCAGTGTGCCCACAATACCCCGGCACATCTTGTAAAGAAACCCCTCGCCTGCGATAACCACGCCCAGTTCCGGCCCGCGCCGGCGCACCTCACACTTCGTCACGCGGCGCACAGTAGTTTCCATCTCATACTCGCGCGTGGTGGCGAACGATTTGAAATCCTTGCGGCCCGCGAACAATTTTGCCGCCCCCTTCATTCGCGCCACATCCAGCTCGGCCGGCACATGCCACGCGCGGCCGTTGAGCAGCGGGTTCATGGATGGCCCGTTCCAGATGCAGTAATGGTACTGCTTACCTTTCGCATCAAAGCGCGCATGAAAATTCGCCCGCGCCCGCACGGCTCGCATCACGCGGATGTCCGACGGCAAAAAGGCGTTTAGTGCCCGGCGTAGTTGATGTCCGTCCATCGGGCGCTCTTCCACCGGCAAATCCACGTGCGCCACCATCCCTTGCGCATGCACGCCGGTATCCGTGCGGCTGGAACTGTGCACACGTTTCACCGCTGGAAACAACTGCTGAACCGACTCCTCCACGCGCTGCTGGACGGTCACCTGCCGCGGCTGCACCTGCCAGCCGTAATAGGCCGCGCCATCATAAGCGATCGTGAGCTTGAATCGCTTCATCCGGCAAAGCTATCCATGTAATCCTGCAGCAGAATCGCCGCCGCCGAGGCGTCGACTTTCTTTTTCGCCTCACGCACATTCACGCCTGCCTCACGCAAACGATCCTCCGCCATCACACTCGTCAACCGCTCATCCCATGTCACAATTGGCACGGTTACGGACTTTTTCAGCACACCCACAAAATCCTGCACCTTCAACGCCTGCGGCCCAACGCTGCCGTCCATGTTATGAGGCATGCCCACCACAATCTGTTCGGTTTCGCGTTCGGCCAAGATTTCCTTCAGCCGTTTCAAAAACGCATTGAACGGCTCGGCTGGAATAAATTCCAGCGGATGCGCCATCATTCCCAGCGCA
>DPAW01000172.1:3441-3798 GCA_003517285.1 Verrucomicrobiales bacterium | reverse complement strand
CCATCATTCCCAGCGCATCGCTCGCCGCAATGCCCATCCGCTTTGTCCCGTGATCAATCGCAAGAAGTTTCATTAGATCAAAGCGTTGCCATCACCTTTTCAGCTGCGGCAATCGTGGAGTCAATGTCCGCCTCGGTGTGGGCGGCGGAGAGGAATGCGGCCTCGAAAGCGCTGGGGGCGAGGTACACGCCCTCGGCCAGCATACCGTGGAAATACTTTTTGAACCGTTCGCGATCGGTATTCATGGCCTCGGCCAAATTGTGAACTGGTTCCTCAGCAAAGAATAGGCAGCTCATGGAGCCGGCGCGTTGGGTTATCACCGGTATGCCTGCCCTCTCGGCGGCGGCGTTCAGGCCC
>DPAW01000172.1:2823-3119 GCA_003517285.1 Verrucomicrobiales bacterium | reverse complement strand
TCTCCAGTCGGGTGCCTATGGTTTCCAGCTGCTCATGGGCTGAGCCGGTTTTCAATTCCTCCAAAGTCGCCAGCCCCGCGGCCATAGCCAGCGGGTTGCCGCTCAGTGTGCCCGCCTGATATACCGGACCATCAGGGGCCAGTACATCCATCACCTCCGCGCGTCCGCCAAAAGCGCCGACCGGCAGACCGCCGCCGATAATTTTACCGAAACAGCTGAGGTCGGGGGTGATGCCAAACCTTTCCTGTACCCCGCCCAAGCTCACGCGAAAACCGGTCATCACTTCGTCAAAAATC
>DPAW01000172.1:0-2600 GCA_003517285.1 Verrucomicrobiales bacterium | reverse complement strand
ACCTTGCCCATGGTGGTGACGTCGGGGGTGACGCCGAAGTACTCCTGAGCGCCTCCGTAGGAGACGCGGAAGCCGGTCATCACTTCGTCAAAAATCAAGAGACTGTTATTGGCCGTGGTAATCTCACGCAGAAATTCCAGATACCCATCGCGCGGCAGATATACGCCGGCATTGCCTGGCACCGGCTCGAGGATAATGCCAGCTACCTGACCTTTATTAGCCGCAAAAGCTTGTTCCACGGCGTCGCGATCATTGAACGGCAACACGATCGTGTGCGCGGTAAATTCCGCCGGCACCCCACCGCTGTCGGGATTACCACAGGTCAACGCGCCGGAACCAGCTTTCACCAGCAATGAATCGACATGGCCATGATAGCACCCATCGAACTTGATGATCTTTGGCCGATCGGTAAACCCGCGTGCTAAGCGGATGGCGCTCATGCACGCTTCGGTCCCCGAGTTAACCATGCGTACTTTCTCGACGCTCGGCACACAGTCTTTAACCACCTGCGCCATACGCACTTCCGCTTCGCTTGGGATACCAAAGCTCGTGCCGCGCTCAGCCGCCGCCTGTACCGCCTGCACAATGGCCGGATGTGCGTGCCCTAAAATCGCCGGCCCCCAGGTGCCTACGTAGTCGATGTAGTCATTGCCATCCACATCCCATATGTGCGCGCCCGCGGCGCGTTCGGCAAAGAATGGTTGCCCACCGACTCCGCGAAAGGCCCGCACCGGCGAATTCACGCCGCCTGGAATATGGTTGAGGGATTCAGCAAACAGTTGTTCGGATTTTCTCATGAATTATCCTTTGTATCGCTGCGCCACCGGAATGCGTCGACCCACGCCGAAGGCCTTGCTGGTGACCTTCAAGCCGGGCGCCGCCTGGCGGCGTTTGTATTCGTTTAAATCAATCAGACGCACCACGCGCTGCACGGTCGCCTCATCAAACCCGCCGGCCACGATCTCCGCCGCCGATTGGCTCTCCACCACGTACCGTTCCAAAATGGCGTCCAGCACCTCGTACGGGGGCAGGGAATCTTCGTCCTTTTGATCCGGCCTCAGCTCGGCCGAAGGCGGCTTGGTAATAGTCGCCTCTGGGATGATTTCCCCAGCACGATTGATCAAGCGCGCCAACTCGAACACTTTCGTTTTCGGCACATCACTGATCACCGCCAACCCGCCGCACATGTCGCCGTACAACGTGCAGTACCCGACCGCCAGCTCGCTCTTATTGCCGGTAGTGAGCACAAGGGAACCGAATTTGTTGGAAGCCGCCATCAGAATCAATCCACGCAAACGCGCCTGCATGTTTTCCTCGGTCACATCCTCCGGCCGATCGCCAAAGATCGGCTCGAGACTCGCCTTCATCATTTCGAAGCCCGCGTGAATGCCGATCACGTCGTATTGAATGCCGAGATTCGCCGCTAGCGCCTCGGAGTCATCGAGACTGCCCTGCGAGGAATACGGCGAGGGCATGGAGATGCCGCGCACATTCTCCGCGCCAAGCGCCCTGACAGCGAGCGCCGCCGTGACTGCCGAATCAATGCCACCACTCAGGCCGATTACCGCGCTGCGAAAACCGCATTTACCCAGATAATCCCGCACGCCCAACACTAGCGCATCATGCAGCAGCGCCATCTCGTCCGGCTCGGCTACCGACCGCACCGACCCGTCCAAATCCACCTCCACCAAGGCCTCGGCAAACTGCGCGCCGGCAGCCAGCACCTCCCCTTGAGCGTTCAACGCCAGACTGCCGCCATCAAACACCAGCTCATCATTGCCGCCTACCGCATTACAATACACCACTGGCCGCTGCGCTTTGGTGGCGAGACTGGCAAGCATCTCGCGCCGCATGCCTTCCTTGCCAAGATTCCATGGCGATGCGGACACATTCACAATCACCTCCGCGCCCTGCTCCACCAAGCCATCCACCGGATTCGCCCGATACCGAGGATCGGACCAGAACGCGTCGTCGTTCCACACATCCTCACAAATCGTCAATCCCAATTGGCGGCCATTGAAGATCACCGGCGCATTATCCGTCGCCGGCTCGAAATAACGATCCTCATCAAAAACATCATAGGTCGGCAGCAAAGTCTTCGTGCGTGTAGCCGCCACTTTCCCGTGCTGCAGTAGCGACACCGCATTCACCGCCGGCCGGCCCGGCTGTCGTTCATTAATGCCCACGTGCCCCACCACCAGGCCCACCTCGCCCACCGATTGCGCCAGCTCAATCAACGCCGCCAGATTGCCCTCGATGAATCCGCTTTTTAATAACAGATCACGGGGCGGGTATCCCGTGATCGCCAGTTCCGGCGCCACCACCAGCTCCGCGCCAACCGCCACCCCACGTTCATACGCCGTGCGGATCAGCGCGAGATTCCCCGCCGAATCCCCCACCGTAGTGTTAACCTGCGCCAACCCCAGTTTCATCAAGGCTTCGGAAAATATGTTTGAGGCAAGGTGCCCTGCTCAGTCATCACCATCGCTCCCGGTCGCACGCCCTTGCGACCAAACCACCCCTGTGGCACTTCCAGTGCATACTGAATGTTTTGACTTAAAGAAAACACGCCATTAGTGCGAAACGGTTCCATATCGTGA
>DPAW01000329.1 GCA_003517285.1 Verrucomicrobiales bacterium | reverse complement strand
CCGGTATCGCTGTCTCCGGTATCGACTTCATCTAGATCGACTACCTTATATCCGCCTTGATTTTTGAAGTGAACGTGCAGAGCGATGTAGCAAATGAGCATAAATATAGGGAAGATCGTGATGCTCGCCAAAGCAGACTGCTTACCTTTTTTGATGATCTCCTTAATTTCCTTCACTTCTGCAGTATCCTCAACGGGTTTTTCGACCTCCTTGTTGGCTTCTTCTGTATTGTCGGTCGCACCATCCTCGGAAGGTTCGGTTGTATTATTAGGCTCTTCACTAGCCTCACCGTCTGAAGGCTCAGGGGTGGCTTCTTCATCGAGGATCAGCGCACCTGAAACCGGTAACGCCGTGAGGGCGGCGAGTTGCTGGAGATCACCCAGCTGCTCGAACAGGGACGTCTCTGTGTTTTCACCTTCCTCAGTGTTTCCATTCTCATTGGTATTCTCACCTTCGGTGTTATTGCCGTTTTCTTCGGTGTTCGACTCCGCCTCACCATTGGATTCGGATTCTTCTGCAGGACTATTCAGTGCATTCACTTTATCCATGTCCACCGCAGTGTACTCACCTAAAAAATAAGTCGACGTTTTCGTGATCTTATCAACCACCTCTGGTTTTTCCTCCTTTAGCGCAGAAATGGTGGCATCCTCTGTCATCTTTCCGATGAGCGGCTGACCGACGATTCCAACACTTAACATGCCAATACCCGCAATGGCGTTAAGCGTTAAAGCCCCGCCTTTTGGACACTGCTCAGATACAATCCCGAGCATCGTGGGCCAGAAGAATGTCTTACCCAACCCGTATAGTGTGGCGAAGATAAAGATGGCCGCAACTCCCGCAGCGGATGACAGCATGAACAACCCGACAATTGCCAGTGCTGCTGATGCGATCAGAAGCCCAATGGGTGTTAACTTTTCTACAATTGGCCCAGCGAAAAAGAACCGTAACACCATCATTATCGCTGATGTGTAAATCAATACCCAAAGCGGACTCCAGTTTGCTGCTTTCATTGGCTCCTCCATTATGCCCGTAATCGCGCCATCAGTTCCCAACTCTGTGATTGCGAGAGGCATCATGATGATGCAAAGGAAAATAAGCAATGGGCGCCCCAAGGACTTACAGTAAGCCCCATAAGCAACAATTGATGCGGCGATAAGCCCATAAACTAATCCGTCGCTCCATGCCAGGGCATTGCCTACTTCCCTGAAAATTAAGAAACTAGCGATGGCAGCACCTATTACTCCGAACTCTGCCAACATTTCCCGATAACTTACACCTGAAGCCACCCGCTCATTTTGAGGGAATTCACGTCCCATTAGCATGACTAAGAAGACGATTGCTGGCCCCGCGATTAGGTACACCAATATACGCCAATCCTCAGCAGCCTGCGTACCTAAGGCAATCGTTAATAAGCCACCAATCACCAGGCCACCGGGCCAACCTGCGTGCAAAATATTGAGCCACTTGGTTTTTTCCTTTTTATACATCGTGGCAACAACCGGATTGATAAAGGCTTCAACAGTACCATTTCCTAACCCGAGAATAATTGAACCTGTTTTTAGCGTCCCAAATGCACTCTTTTGAGCCGCAATCAATTCATCTCCGCTTAACCCCTGCACCATTCCATAAGCTTTAAGTGCAAAAATGGAGTAAATTACATAACAAACAAAACTGAAGATCATGGCCACTTTATATCCTATCCGATCGATGATCAGACTGAAGATAATGATGCTTATTGCAAACGGCCAAATACCTGCCCCGAAAAGTTCACCGGCCTGCACTGAATCAAACCCGAAGTCCTTCGGCCAAAAATTTGGGTCATTAACAAGAAACGCCCGCGTGATAAACGCAAACGCGGTGGTAATTAGCGCGATAAAACAACCCCAGAACAGGATTGGATCGCCTTCTTTATTGTTGGTACTAGTGCTCATTGGCCAGTGAATATAGATTTACCGTATTGGTCTTTGCATTGGGAACAACGCCGTTTCTAAGTTTAACGGCAACTGCACACCCTCCTTGAGACGGTGGCATTAATTTAATTCATCGTGAATGTCAATGCTATTCGCTGCTTAAATAGGCCTTATCAAAGGACTTATTTTACATTTTTCGAACGCGTTGCAGCTGATCGTCAATTACTTGAGTAGTCGATTCGCAGTATACCAAGCCACTCGGTTAACGATGTCTGCACCGGCATATGATCGCAGTTTATCACTAAGGTTGAATTGATAAACTTTCTCCGCATTCAACGGAAGCGTGAGATGCGCCACCTTCCGGTCCTTGGAAAGTTTCACTGAAGTGGGCACGAGTTTCTTTTGCTGACTCTTAGGTGAGCCGTACTGAGGCCGGTACTGGTACTCGTACTCCAACAGATTATAATTGGCCGGGTCGGCGCCGGTCTCGGCATCCACAGGCAACGTGAAATGCAAATCAAAACCGGTCTTGGTGAGACTAATATGATGAATGGCCATGGGCGTGGTGCTGCCATCCCAACGAACACGCTCGAGGCCAAACTGCTTGCCTCCCACCGAACCCCAGCCGCGGCCGGTTTGGCCGACCCAGAAACTGCCGTCCGGACCGAACACACCGCGAATGCAGCCGGTTTGCAGAGGCGAAATAAAGTTCACCACCATACCTTGAAATTCGCCGTCCACTTTCTCCAAATGAATGCGCATGAGATTAGAGCGGGTTTGGTCTCCAAGAATAATCTGGCCGGCGAAGGGCCCAAACTTGCCTTGCGTGGTATCAAACACTGGTTCACCGGGGGAATTGGCCAGCTCGCCGTGCGGGATGAACACCGACGGCCGCGTGCGCAGTTTACGGTAATCTTCGATGGAGATTTTGTTCAGGTCTTTGCCGATGTATTTCGGGTGATCGTAGTACGAGGAAGGATGACCATGGAACCGGTCTTTCACCACATGATGCAGAGTGGAGGTCTCATTCCAGTCGCCCTGGTTATCCGTGTAAAAGATGTCGTCCTGCCCATTGATACCAATACCGGCAGGCGAACGCATGCCCATGGAGTATGGCACGAACTTGCCCTGCGGCGTGATCTGGAACGACCAGCCGCGGTACTTGGCCGCGCGCCCCATCTTGGAATCGTGCACGCGCGCCTTGTCCCACTTGTTGCTGCCAGCCCAACCCGGCCAGCTGAGGGAGGTGTTCAAGGTGCCGTAGAAGTTCCCCTTGGAATCGCGCACGGGCCCAAAGGTGTACTCGTGATAATTATCGGTGAGCCCCCAACCGGCGTTCACGGTCTGGTACAGGTCAGCCTTGCCGTCTTTGTTGGTGTCCACCAAACGCGTCAGCTCGGGGCGTTGCATCACGTAGACGTCGCCCTTTTTCCGATCAATCCATAGGCCCAGACTTTCGTGCAGGCCGTCGGCGTACAATTCCCACCGGCCGTCCTGTGTGTTGAATTTCCACACCTCCCCTTCGCGGGTGCAGATCAACAGGGTGTTGTTATCCATGAACGCCATACCGCCCACGCCCAAGGTGATTTCCTTGGGAATGTTGACGGTCTCCACAATATACCCGGCGGGCAGATTGCGGGGTTGGGCGGTCGCAACCATTGCGAAGGCCAGTGTGGCAAAGAGAATTTGAATCGGTTTCATGCTAGTTCTTTGGCAACAGGGTTACGGTAAATTCACCGGCTTCCTTAGCGGACAAGGTCAGCGCAGTTTTATCGACATTCCATTTTCCGGCACTGGCTTCCGCCAGCACCTGTTCGGGGTTCAACTTAAACGTCACCGTGCCTTTGGCCCCGGTCACCTTGAAGGTGTATTGCAGACCGCGCTTCAGAATGCCGCCCGCCAGTCCAGCGTGCAGCGTGATCAACTGGCTCACGCGGGCATTGCCCACACGGTAGAACAATTCTGGTGTCCCCAACCGGCTGTAACCTTCAAAGACCGGCTTGCCATCGCCCACCTGCAACGCGCCCTGCGCGCCGACCTCGAAGCGTTGGCCAAGAATCTTGCAGTGCCGTCCGCCACGGCCCTTGCGGTCCGGGCCCACATCGAGAAACGCGCCGGTCCAGCCGTACTGCACGGCACAGGTTTCCGCATCGAACAGGTAATTCACTCCGCCCGGCAATCCCACGCAGATTGAACGTGCCGGTGAGTTTTGGACAAAGGCCCGCTGCAACAACGGCTTGTTGGTCACTAGCAACGGCCATTGCGCCCGGACCTGTGGGCGCGCCTTGTTCAGGCGATCCAACGCGCCTTTGGGATTCTTCGAAACGGCCAGCGTGCCGACCATAGTAAAGGCGTGCCCGGGCAGCGTGCAGACATAGGGGTAATCGCCCTCCTCTTTCGGCGCCACGAAATACACCTCAACCGTATTGCCAGGCATGGCGATCTGGCTACTGGCCACGATGGCCGGATCGTCCGGCACAAAATGTTTTACCATGCTTTGTGCCCCTAGCTGCAAGGCCTTGCCGGATACCCGGTCGCGTTCGCCCGTACCGCCCTTCACAAGCACCCAGTTATGTAGCATCTCACAGGTGTTCTTAAGCGTGATTTTCACCTTGGCACCGGGCGCGACTGCGAGAGCTTCCTGATCGAAGCGCATCTGACCGTGTTTGGTGCCGAGGGTGATTTCCGTGTCCGGCGTCCCAAAGCCCGGCGGCGGTTTCGCCACTACCAAACCGGCAGTGAACAGCAGTGAGAAAAGAAATGCGGATCTCATAAATTGTTTGTGAGGACCCGATTCAACCGCCAAGCGGCTCGGCACGCAAAGGTTTTCAGCAAAAACTTGAGGCCGACCATGTCCGCCGATTTACGGAACGGTGTTTTGGGTGCCCTGCAGCTCGTTAAGCGCGCGATTGGCCACGCGGACGATGTATTTGTTCGGCTGTTTCACGAGAGCCTGTTTCAGGGCGGGAATGGCCGGGCGCGCCTGCTCGTCCATTTCATCCAGCACAATCGCCGCCGCCAACCGGCCCCACTGATGTTCGCTCTTCAGCTCCGCCTCCAAGGTCGGCAACGCCTGTCCGGGAAAGCCCAGTTTGCCCAAGGCTCGCGCCGCGGCAATGCGCACGCTCGGCGAGGAATCTTTGAGCGCCTCAATCATCTTCGGCTTAGCGTGAGCGACCGGCTTGCCGATGTTGCCCACGCCGGTGGCACCCCAGTAGCGCACGGCCGCATCAGGATGGCGCATGGCCTGCAGCAGCTTAGGCATAGCATAGACGCCGGATGACGCCAGCGCCGCCACGCGGCCAAGCTCGGCGTTCAATTTATTTTTGCCCTGCAAAATTTGGTAGCGCGCCCCAACAGTTTTTTCACGAATCTCAATCTCGGCTTCCGGCAGGAGTCCCAGATCGCCGGTGTCTCGCACCCATTGCAGATGAACCTCACGCATTCGCTTCAACCGCGCAGCGTGTTCCGATTGACCGGCGAGGTTTCGAATCTCATGCGGATCCGCCTGCAGGTCATACAATTCCTCCGCCGGTTTGGCCGGCGCCATAAACAACGCCGCAGCAGCGGGCATTTTACCGGCGGCCTGAACGCGCCGGATCTCCCTCATGGTGGCGCCCTTCTCCGGCGTGTTCATGTATTGGTAATACGTCTTCAACGGTTCGTAATTGCGGATGTACCGATAGCGCGGC
>DPAW01000147.1 GCA_003517285.1 Verrucomicrobiales bacterium | reverse complement strand
AAGCTGGACAAGGCGGGGTTTGCCGTCTCCACTGGTAGCGCCTGTGCCAGCGGCAAGGAGGCTCCGAGCCACGTACTCACCGCCATGGGCGTGGCTGCAGACGAAACCGACCGTGTCGTCCGCTTCAGCAGCGGCTGGGAAACCACTGCCGAAGATTGGCAAGCACTTACCAAAGGCGTGCACACGGTTGGGCGGGAATTGGCCGGTTGAGTCCGGTTAATTTTCCGGGTTTCCGGGCGGCAAAAGTGAAGGAGAGTCGTCAGTGCCGGGAGGGAGTGGCGAAAGGCCCGGACCTCCGGGGCCAAATTCACTTCCGAAAGGAGGCAGGTCAGAGTTCGACCCGAAGTCAACATTATCTGGATGAAACGGATTTGGTCGCTCCACTTGTTTCTGGCCGGTTACCAGAAACAAGATGGGAATGATAATTCCTGCGATGACAACACCGATGGCTGGCTTTTTATCTTTAGTCGAACGGAAAGCTAAGATCAGCCCGATAATTATGGAGATTACCGCGACAATGACCATCAAGTAAACCAAGCCTTTGAAGAGCTTGGTATCAGCTTCCCAAGTGGTGATGGTTTTGGGTTGGTCTTCGGCCAGCGGATCAATTTCTTCACTCACGCCCAAAGGCCATTGCTGGTCGGTGTGCATCCACCAGAGTTTTTGAAACAACGATTGAGCTTCGCCTTCATCCTTTTGGCGTTCGGGATTCAGGATGAAATAAAAACCCGAAACCATATACAACACCAATAGCGGCGTAATAAAACAGCCAAGGTATAGGTGAATGCGGCGCAAATATTTCACTTACTTGATTTCGCCGGGCAATGGTATGAGCAGCTTTTGTCGAACCAAAAGGCGGTTAGGGTTCAGTCCGGGGTTGGCCTTGAGGACCTGTGATTGGGTAACGCGGCCGGATAACCCCTCGGCCTTGAAGGCGGCGTTGTAGGCTTCAAGGATGGTGCTGAGGAATTCACCGGATTGTACGACATGCTCGCGCGCTTTGAAGTCGGCAGGCGCAGGGTTGGTGTTGCCGTTGTGTCGTGGGGTGGCGGGCGGCGCGGCGGCGAGTTTCTTGACGGTCTTTAGGATGGCGTCGATTTGTTTGTTGGTGATATCTAGGTCGTTCAGCCGGTTTTTATCTAGCTCCATTATCTTGGCAGCTAATTTATCGATGGATTCATTGCTGGCAAACTTTAGGGCGTTTTCACGTTTCAACGTTTCGTTGGCTGTACGCAGTGTGCGTACCTGGGTTTCCAACGCCATCACTTTACGGATCTGTAAATTGTACGCGCCCTTCAGTTCCTCCATTTCGCCGCGTAATTGGCGGATCTGTTCTAGGAAATATCGGTCCGATCCCGTGGTGCCAGGCGTGGTGGGTGGGGCCTTTTTGGTTTTGGGAGCCTTACCGGTTTTCGATGCGTTCTTAGGTTTGGATTTCGCTGAAGCAGGTGGTTCGGGGGTGGGTGGCGTTTCCTGAGCGGCAATGAGGAAAGCACCAAAGCCGACGACAGTTATCCAAGTGGTAATTTTTAACTGACTCCTCATGGGGCAAGCGTAGGTTCATGGTTCAGGTTTTTCAAGAATCAACCCAACCTATTGAACGCTTTTCCCTTCCCGAATCTCCCAGCAATTTGCAATCTGCGCCTGTGATAATCCGCACGGCTCTACAGGAAGCCACGACCGCCTTAAATACGGCTGGGGTGGAAAATGCCGCGGCCAACGCCGAATGGCTGATGGCCGAGGTGCTCGGCTGCCCTCGGCCGGAGCTTCCGTTACATTGGTCGGAAACGTTGGAGGCGACTCAAATCCAGCGGTGGCAATCCCTGGTGGACGGCCGAGTCGACCGCATCCCTTTACAGCATTTACTGGGCACGGCGGAGTTTTGCGGATTAGCATTTGAGATAAACAGCTCGGTATTGGCGCCGCGCCCTGAGACCGAGCTGCTCGCAGAGGCCGCGTGGGCAGTGGCAGCGATTAAGGAGGAGTCGGTGGTGTTGGATATCGGAACAGGCAGCGGTTGTCTGGCGGTTTCAGTGGCCGTTCATGCCGAGGAAACCACGATCCATGCACTGGATATTTCCAATGCCGCTATCAACGTGGCCCGTGCTAATGCCGAACGGCACGGAGTGGCGGAGCGAATTATCTTTCACGAAGGCGACGCTCGCGTGGCGTTGCCGGGCACTTGCTTGTTTGATGTCATCGTTTCTAACCCGCCCTACATTCCCTCAGCGGAAATTGAATCCCTTCAGATTGAGGTGCGGGATCATGATCCGCGTCTGGCGCTGGACGGTGGCTTGGATGGATTGGAGTTTTACCGGAGCTTGGCGGTTAGTTGCCTGTCGCGGCTGCGTTCGGATGGGCGTTTATTACTGGAAGTGGGAGATGGCCAAGGCGAGGTGGTTGCGGATTTGATCACAGCCCAAGGCGGCCGCGTGTTGGAGATTCTACCCGATCTGAATAACATCGAACGGATCGTGGTTGCCTCGTCTGACAATTCATGAACAATTTCCGCTTAGGAGTTTTCCCCATGGATAGTTTGGAAATCAAAGGCGGCGTGCCCTTGCACGGCGAAGTGCAAATCAGTGGTGCCAAGAATGCCGTGCTGCCCATTTTGGCGGCTACACTGTTGACCCGGGAACCTTGTGTCATCCGTAATGCGCCCAATCTGGCTGACGTGAAGACCATGTGTATGATCCTCGAAAGCCTCGGCGCCACCACGAGCATTGAGGGCGGTACAGTTACTGTGCAGGCCGCCAAGGTACGCGATTTTGCGGATTATGATTTGGTTCGCAAAATGCGCGGATCGCTCTGCGTGTTGGGCCCGTTGTTGGCACGCTTGAAAAAGGCAACCGTATCCATGCCGGGCGGCTGTGTCATTGGTACTCGCCCGGTTGATTTACACCGCAAAGCCATGGAAGCGCTGGGGGCCAAGGTGGAGATCGACAAGGGCTACATTGTTGCTAAAACCCGTAAACTTGTCGGTGGCGAAATGTTTCTGGGTGGCCGCGCCGGTCCCACCGTGCTGGGGACTGCCAACGCGATGATGGCGGCTTCTTTGGCCGAAGGCATCACAGTGATCGAGCAGGCGGCCTGCGAACCCGAAGTGGTGGACTTGGCTAATTTTCTCAGCAGCATGGGCGCGCAGATTCACGGTATTGGATCGCCAACTCTGACTATCACCGGAGTCAAGGAGCTGGGCGGTGCCGAGCATGAGGTGATTCCCGATCGTATTGAGGCGGCCACCTACGCGATTGCCGGAGTGGCAACCAAGGGTGAGGTAACCTTGAAAGGTGCGCGCGCGGATCACATGAAGGCCGTGCTCGAAAAGCTTCGCGAGAGCGGCGTGAAGGTGGAGCAATCTAAGGGCAACCTGACCTTCAAACGCGGTCGTGGCCTTCACAGTGTGCATGTGACCACGCTGCCGCATCCCGGATTTCCCACCGATGTACAGGCGCAGATGATGGCTTTCATGACACAAACCCCTGGCATCAGCATTATTACCGAGCGCATCTTTGAAAGCCGCTTCACGCACGTTCAGGAAATGGAGCGATTGGGTGCGGAGATTTCCATTGAAGGTCCCAGTGCCATTGTGCATGGGGTGCAGAAACTCTCCGGGGCCGAGGTAATGGCCAGTGATCTGCGCGCCAGCGCAGCGCTGGTGATTGCCGGCATGGTGGCCAAGGGCACGACACGTGTGAGCCGAATCTACCACCTTGATCGTGGTTACGAAAACCTGGATGCTAAGTTCAAGAAACTTGGCGCCAAAGTGCGTCGGGTGGCGCAGTAGCCGCTTTGGGCTGGTTGAGGGCGTGTTCTTTGGCTAGATTGCCAAAGGAATCGGAGCCCGTTGCCGGCACCATTTGTTTGAAGCCATGAAGTATCAGACCGCCAAGTTTGCCGATGGCATGTTCAACATCACCTGCCCGCATTGTTCCAATGAAGTGGCGGTGGACGAAACGCAGCTCGGGCAGATCAACGCCCAAATGGGTGGGCGCTACCCCTGTCCGATCGGTAACTGCGGGCAAGAAATTCACTTTCCCAACGCGGAGGAAGCCGAGGCGTTGAAAACCGGCGGAGCCGCTCCGGCAGAAGGAGAAGCACCTCAACCGGCGCCAGCTCCGGCACCCGCTGCGGCGGCTCCGGCACCGCCGCCACAATCCAATCCTGCCGCTAAGCCCACTCAGCCCCCGGCTAAACCGCAGGAAGTGCCTGCCGCTGAACCTAAACCCGAAGCGGCTCCTTCTACCGCCGAGTCTTCCAGTGAGGCTAAGCCCGCACCAGCCGATGAAATCGTCATTGGTTTTGGTGGCGGCACGACGGCTACCTTGGAACGCGAGGCGGCCTCGTTGCATAAACTTTCGGTAAAGACGATCCTGCGTTCGGAATGCGCCAAGGCGAAAAAGGATTT
>DPAW01000219.1 GCA_003517285.1 Verrucomicrobiales bacterium | reverse complement strand
AAGATTTTCGGCAGCGAAGAGGCGGTGGCAATGGCAGATCATATTCGCAGTCGCTATGACACCGCCCTCAAGGCCGCCAACGCGGTGGATTTCGATGACCTGCTAGTGCTTACCTTGAAGCTATTTCAGGAACATCCAGACGCACTGGAGGAATGCCGGCAACGCTATCAGTATGTGACGGTGGATGAGTATCAGGACACCAACGCCGCCCAGTACGAGTTGATGCATCTGCTCGCCAAGGAACACCGGAATGTGTGCGTGGTGGGCGATGACGACCAAAGCATCTACGGCTGGCGCGGGGCGGAGATTTCCAATATTCTCGATTTGGAGAGGGATTATCCGGAGATTAAAGTTATTAAGTTGGAACAGAATTACCGCTCCACCCGGGTGATTCTCGATGCGGCCAACGCGGTCATTAAGAATAATCCCCAACGCCGGCCCAAGCAGTTGTGGAGCGCCAAGGGTCAGGGCGAAATGATTCGGCTACAGTCGTTTGAGGATGAGGAACAGGAGGCCGAGGCGATTGTGGGGGAAATTGAATTCAACCGTATGGGCAAACGGATTCCGTGGAAGGAACACGCCATTCTCTTTCGCACGAACATCCAGGCCCGGCCGCTGGAGACGGCGCTGCGCAAGGCGCAGGTGCGATATAATCTGATCGGCGGCCAGAGCTTTTTTGATCGGCGCGAGATACGGGATTTTCTCGCCTACATGAAAACCATGGTTAATCCAAATGACGACGCCAGCCTGTTGCGTATTGCCAATGTGCCGGCGCGCGGCCTGAGCGACGTGACCATGGAACGCCTGCTGGCGGCAAGTCAGGAACGCGAATGCTCGGTGTGGCAGGCGATGAAAAATGACTTGGTGATTCACGAGTTCCAGCCGCGCACGCGCAAATCGATCGAGGAATTTGTGACCTTGGTGGAGGAGTTTCGCGAGCCGTTGAAGGCGGAGAATCTCCAGCTATCGGTTTGGGCGGATCAATTCCTAGATGACATTGATTACGAGCGCGAGTTGAAGAAGGGGGAGAAGAATCCAGAGAATGCCGAGAACCGCATACGTAATCTGCGCGAACTGACGCGCACTATGGATAACAAAGGGGAGACACTTATTCCCTCCAACCGGTTGGTTAAGTTTCTGGACGACATCACGCTGGACGCCGAGCGAGAGGAGGATCGGGAAGAGAAGGGGGACATGGTGACGTTGATCACCACGCACAGCTGCAAGGGGCTGGAGTATCCGCATGTGTTTCTCGTGGGCGTGGAGGAAGGTTTGCTGCCGCATTCGCGGTCGGCGGTGGAGGGCACGCTGGATGAGGAGAGGCGGCTGTTTTACGTGGCCATCACGCGCGCCATGCAGACATTGGCTATCACGCATTGCCGGACCCGGATGAAATACGGCAGCAAGGTGCTCTGTCATCCGTCGAGTTTCCTGAAGGAACTGCCTGAGGAGTTGTGTGATGAGCTGATTGACAGCGAACCGGTGAGCCTCGATGAAGGTCGCGATATGTTCACCGCGATGCGGGAGATGCTGGATTAAAAGAAAACGGCCGGCGTTGCCGCCGACCGTGAGAGTTTTCGTTGTCGCAATGTTCTAGCGGCTGATGTCGTAGACAAACATGTTGTCCTGATCGCGCAGGTAGAGTTTGCCGTTCAGCACCACCGGATGAGCCCAAGCCCGGGCGCGGGTGCGTTCCGGTTGATCGAAGCGGCTAACTTCTTCGTAGCCGGTGGGGCTCAGTTTCACTAGTGAAACCGGTCCGCGCTCGGTGCGAAGGATGATCTTGTTGTCGGCCACAATGATGGCGCCCTTGCCGGCGCTTTGTTCATTCCACATCACCTCGCCGTCAGACAGGCGCAGGCAGGAAAGCTGTCCGCTGTTGGAGCCGTAGACGTAGTCGCCCACGCGGATGGCCCCGCCGTGGTGGTTCGCCATGCCGGCGCCGCCCACGTGCTTGTAGATTTCATTGGCGACAAACTGGTTGTTCTTATACTCGACCTTGAACCCGTTACAGCCCACGCCGTAGGCGCTGGTGACGAATAGGGTGCCTTTGTCGTAAATGGGCGTAGAAATCACCGCGGTCTTGCCGGGGCGATCGGCGCGCCAGAGCAATTTGCCGTTGCCGGCATCAATGCCCGCCACGCTCTTGCCGGTGAGTTGGATGTACTGCTTGATGTCGCCAATTTCGCGGATGATCAGCGAGGAATAACCGGCCGGATCGGTGAGGCCTTCGCAGCGCCAAACCTGTTTGCCGGTCTTGGCGTCCAGCGCGAGCACGGCGCCCTTGTCGCCGCCGGGGGTCACGACCACTTTGTCATCGTCCACCAGCGGAGATTCACTCCAGCGCCAGCCGCTCATCATGCGGCCTTCGTAATCGTTCTGGATGTTGACGCGCCAGACTTCCTTGCCTTCGGTGCTCACGCACACGAGATCACCCTGTTGGCCGAGCGCGTACACGTGGCCATTGGCAACGGTCGGAGTGGAACGCGGGCCGGGATAGCCACGATGGCCCTTCGGTTCGCCGATGCGGCTCTTCCACTTGTGTTTGCCCTTAAGATCCAGAGCGAACAGGTAGCAGGCATCTTCCAGATCGCCGAGGGTGTACACGGTGTCGTCGGCAATCACGACGCTGGAAAAACCGGCACCAACGCCGGTGGCCTTGTAGAGCAGCTTGGGACCGCCTTCCGGCCATTCGGCTGCCAGGCCTTTTTCGAGATTCACGCCGTCGCGATTCGGCCCACGCCATTGGGGCCAGTCGGCGGCAAATAAACTGAGCGTCAAGCCCAGCACGAAAGTGGATGTGAGGATTCGCATGTTTTGTTTAGTTAAAAGGATTGGTGATTGGATACGTTGAATCGTGGAGGGATTCAACCAAATTGCACACAATTTAAAGTCCCAACCGAACGGCCCGGTCATTGAGCTGGGCCTGCCATTTTTGCAAGTAACTGTATTGGTGGAAGAGTTTCTCAAGGACCTCGCAATCCCATTGGGCATTGAGCCCACGTGCCGCGGCGTCGAGAGTCTGTAATTCCTGCTGAATGCGACTGAGCAGGCTGTTGGTTTTTTCTAGCCATTCCAGGGCTTGAGGATAGGACTGGGCCTTCAGTAGCGGCGAAGTCTCGGCTTCCCGTTCTGCGAGGAAGGTGTCGATGGGTTTCAGAAGCTGACCGACTTCGATAAAGAGATCGGCGGTCTCGGGCAGAATATCGTGGACTTCCTCCGGTTTATGGCCGCGCTCGAGTGTTAGCAAATGCTGCAAGCGCCGCTTGGGATCGCGTAGGGTATCGTGCGCCAAATTCAATTCCGCAAATCGGGCCTGAGCGGATTCCTTATCGTCCGGATTCGTAAATTTGTCCGGGTGCATGGCGGTTGAGCGATCGAGGAACGCTTGCTTGAGGGCGTCGGGTTCCAGCCACGGCTGGCGCGGAAACTCCAGCAGCGCGAAGGCGTCGGTCATGCGCTGAAACTTTCGCCGCAGGAACAGGTGGTGGCGGCGTTGGGATTGTTGACTTGGAAACCGGATTCCTCC
>DPAW01000067.1 GCA_003517285.1 Verrucomicrobiales bacterium | reverse complement strand
AATGTGGATGTGGATTACGCCACCACCAAGGGGATCGTGGTGATGAATACGCCTGCGGGCAACACTATCTCCACCGCTGAATTGACTTTTTCCATGATGATGGCGCTGGCCCGGAATATTCCTCAGGCGCATCTCTCCATGAAAGGCGGCAAATGGGATCGCAAGAAATATGCCGGCACGGAGCTGAGCGGCAAGACGCTCGGCATTTGCGGCATGGGCCGGATCGGAGGCCAAGTGGCCCGCCGGGCAATTGCCTTTGGCATGCGCGTGTTGGCGTATGATCCCTTTCTGTCCCTGAGCAAAGCGCGGGAATTGCAGGTAGAATTATTGGAGCTCGATGAGCTCATGGAGCGCTCGGATTTCATCACCGTGCATATGCCGCTGACCGACCAGACGCGAGACATGATCAATGCCGAGAGCATTGCTCGGATGAAAGACGGCGTGTTTCTCGTGAATTGCGCCCGCGGAGGAATCATCAACGAAACCGACATCGTGGCAGCCGTGCAGAGCGGCAAAGTGGGCGGGTGTGCACTGGACGTTTACGAGACCGAGCCGTGCCCCGAAGATTCGCCATTGCGCACCGAGCCCAATATCGTGATGACTCCGCACCTCGGCGCGAGCACCAAAGAGGCGCAGGAAAGCGTGGGCATTGAAGTCGCCGAAGCGATTACTGATTTTCTCGTCAATGGCGCCGTGCGTAACGCAGTGAACATGCCTAGCCTCGACGCCAAGGCTTATGAGACAGTGAAACCGTATCTCGATTTGGGCGAGAAGCTTGGCAAACTGGTGGCCCAACTGGGTTCCCAACGGAACAAGCAATTGAAGATTACCTACGGCGGCAAAGCAGCCGAAGTTCCGGCTGATCCGGTAACGCGGTTTGTGATCAAGGGCTTCTTGGAATCCGCCGGCGGCAACGAGGCCAATCAAGTTAACGTCCGCGCCATGGCTAGTTCACTGGGCATCATGGTAGAGGAAGTGAAAGCCCATGAAGGACCCGATTACGCGGAATGGATGCACGTGGAAGCCACGGCCGAAGACGGCAGTTTGGTGTCCGCCGCCGGCACCTTCTTCGGTGGCCAATCGCGCATCGTGCGTATCAACGACCGCAACGTGGAAGCTGCCGCTGAAGGCGTGTTGTTCCTCATGAATAACGTCGACAAACCCGGGATGGTGGGCTACATTGGCTCACTGATGGGCGAGCATCAGGTGAACATCGCCAACATGAGCCTGAACCGTGACGAGGAGGGCGGCGAGGCACTGATGCTGCTGAATCTGGATCACGCCCCCCCAGCAGCCCTACTGGACAACGTGGCCCAAGATTCAGAGATCACCAACGTAAAGGTGATTTCGCTTTAATTCGTTTTAAAATCAAATCATGAAATGGCACGGACGCCTGTGGTTAGCACTTTTGTGCAGCGTATTTCTCATTGAGCCCGCTACAGGGGCCACTAAAGTGGTGGCCAGTGGTTTGGGGTTTAACATCACGCAGGATGAATTGGACGGGGCTTTCCGTCGTTTCGTCCTATCCCGGGCGGTCAATGGAGTGGACGTGCCCTTGGCAATGGAGCCGTTTTTTAAGAAACAACTCCTTGAAGAACTTATCTTAGCTAAGGTGACCTCGCTTCGCGCGAATCCTGCAGATCGCGCCCAGGCGTATATTCAGGCGAAGGATAATTACACCATACTACGCGAGCAATTCACCTCAGCCACTGCTTTCAGTCTTAAGGTTGAAGGCATGGGCATGAGTACCAATGCGTACCGGTTATTCCTTCAGGAACAGGCCTTGACGCAGGAAGTGCTTAAGCGCGAACTCAAGCCGCAGACCATGGTGAAGGAAGTGGAGGTGTTGGAGTTCTACAACGAAAACCTCACTCTGTGGAAAACGCCAGAGTACGCCGAGGTGGAGCACGTGCTGTTGGCCAAGGTGGACTTGGCGACGGGCCGACGATTGAACCCCGATGAACGTGCTGCCAAGCAGGCGACGGCCGCTAAGGTGCAGGCCAAGGCCGTGGCCGGCGTGAATTTCTCGCAGTTGGCTAAGGAATTCTCCGAGGATTTGGCGACCAAAAATGATGGCGGTAAATTTCGACTCTACCGGTCAGTTGCCGATCCCAAGATCGCCGAGCGGGTGTTTTCCATGCGCATCAATGTGCCGGAACTGGTGGAATCGGAAACCGGCTTCCACATTATTCGCGTGATGAAGCTCGAGCCGGCTGGCGCAAAAAAAATCGGCGAAGTGCGCGTCGAGATTCGGGAACATTTGTACCAAAAGAAGCTGAACGAAAAGTTGCCAGCTTACGTGAAACTCCTGCTGGGGCAGGCCCGGGTGAAAACTTTTTTGGAATAGCCGCTAGTCGTATTTTTTAACGAATCGTTTGCGGCTGCCTTCGTCTTCGTCGTCTTCTTCATCCTCCTCTTGAGATTGCTCCGGGGCGGTGACTTCAGGGGAGGGTGCGGAGGATTCGCTTGGATTGCTATCAGCTTCCGGAGTGTCGGTCGATTCTGCGGCTGGGGCTTCATCTTCCCCCAAGGCGTCTTCAGGCCGCTGGCCGGCGGCACTAACGTAGGCCATGCGTAGTTCCTGCAGGCTTTGTTTGAGGAGTTGTTGCTCATCCAAACTGAGTTTCGCGGCGTTTTTCTCGAGCAACTCAAGTTGTTGAATCACCAACTGAACTCGGACGAGATCCTTGACCGGTTCACCGGTCGCAGGGGCGGTAACCTTACCTAGGAGCATGGCCGCAGTGCGCACCAGAGTGATCAGGCATTCGCTGAAAACGGCGGCAGCGATTTCGTTGGCCGTCTCCGGCATGCGTTGTTGGGGGAGATCCATGTTGTCCACCCAGCGAGTGTGGCGGGAAGCGTTCCCGGGGCCAATACAAAAAGCAGAGTTGCGTACAGCCTGTGAGTAATCTAACAGCAATCTGTTGACACGAGCTCAATAAGTTTCGCGTGTCACACAATCATTTCATGGCAAGATCAAGACCCACCATGAAGGACAAAAAATCTATCGCCATTGTGATGCTGGCGGCGATTACCGCAGGAATCGGTATTTTCTCGATCGTCAGCAATCAAAGTAAACTCGACGCTTATGCCAAGCTGGAGACCGAGCGAAACACTATTCAAAAGGAGCGTGACGCCACACGTGCTGAGCGTGACGATTATCGCACCCAACGCGATCAACTCGACACCCAACGACAAACGCTGGAGGAAACGGTTCAAACCCAAGGCAAACGCATTGTGGAGTTGAACACCGAGGTGGAATCCGAGAAGACCAAGGTCACGCAGCTGGATATGAATCTTACTCAGAAGACCGCCGAGATGGATACGTTGAAGCTCCAGCACGCCCAGGATTTGGGTGCTGTGGAAACCAAGCTGCAGGAAGTGAATACTGCCAAGGTGAAGGCCGAGGAAGAGCTGGTGAAAACGGCTGCAGACCTCAAAGCCCAAACCGATTTGTTGGCCGCCAAAACCACGGAACTAAAAGAATTCCAAACCAAGGTCGCCGACGAGACCAAACGACGCGTTGAATTGATTGCGGCTCTGGAAACCAAAAACGACACGCTCAATCAGGAAAAAGGCGCGTTGGAAGTGAAGATCACCAATCTCAACACGGAGATCGATGAGACCAATCAAAAGCTGGAGGATTCCGAAGGCGATCGCACCTTCTTGGAAGGAGAACTTCTGCGTCTTCAGGATGAGAAGGCTGAGTTGGTGAAACAGATGAACGATCTGGAGTTCCTCTCCGCCCAAGTGAAGCGCATCAAATCCGACATCGCCGTGGCCAAGCGCATGGATTGGATGCGTCGTGGTATTGGTATATACGCTAAGCATCGGCCTACTCGGTCAGCTTATGCTGCTTATTGGGATAATAAGAGGCAAGAGGGGAAGGTCTCAAATGCCGAGCCTCAGAAAAAACAGAACGTTTCTGTTGAACTTACCAGCGATGGTCGCGTTATCATCAATGGCAAAGTGATTGAGCCAGAGGCCGAAGCGGCTCCTGAAAGCGAGCCAGCCCCGGAAACACCTGCTGCTCCAGCCCCGGTGCCGCCGGCAGAAACACCGGCTCCGTCCTCATCGGACGAGTAATGCGGTTGCGTTCTCACCTGTCGCGGTGCAGAATCAGTCCGTGACACGATTGATTGATGCGCATGGCCGACAGATTCGCGACCTGCGCATTAGCATCACCGATCGCTGCAATTTCCGCTGCCTCTACTGTCTCCCTGAGACGGAAGAGGCAGCGGATTTTTATAAACGCACTTCTTCTGGTGCGCCTCGGCCCATTCAGCACGAGTGGAAGCCGCGTTCCCATTTCCTGACCTATGAGGAGATTACCCGGGTTGTGCGGGTGGCTTCCGGGTTGGGGATAAGCAAAATCCGTCTGACCGGAGGTGAACCGCTCTTGCGCCGGCATGTGCCGCGCCTAGTGGAATCCATTGCGGCCTTGCCGGGTATTGAAGATCTGGCATTGACCACCAATGGGTTTCTCTTCGCAAAACATGCGCAGGCCCTTCGCGATGCGGGTTTGCGTCGGGTGACTTTCAGTCTGGATTCATTGGAGATCGGTAATTTTAAAAAAATGACCGGCCGGGATGGCTTGAAGGAATTGCTTGGCGCGATTGATTTGGCTCAGCAACTAGGGATGAATCCAGTAAAGGTGAATGCCGTGGTAATCCGTGGCCTGAACGATCATGAGGTGCCGGCCATGGCAGGCTTTGCCCGAAAACACGGGTTGGTGATGCGGTTCATCGAATTTATGCCGCTCGATTCTGGCCGGGCATGGCAGGCGGATCATGTGGTAACCGGCCGAGAGATCTTGATGCAGTTGCAGGAGGTGTTCGATCTGGAGCCGCTGGATGATGAGCACGCGGCGGCAACCGCAAAGCGCTGGCGGTTCCGGGAAGGTGCCGGCGAGGTGGGGTTGATCATGCCGGTAAGTGAACCATTTTGTGGGCAGTGCAACCGCATTCGAATGACCTCCGATGGCCGTGTACGTACTTGTTTATTTAGCCTCCAAGAACATAACCTTAAAAAACAGATGCGGGAGGGCGCTGGTGACGCGGACCTGGCTGAATGGTTGCAGGCGGTTGTGCTGCGCAAGGAGGCGGGGCATCGGATCGGGCAGGCGCAATTTCAGCAGCCTGACCGTACGATGAGTGCGATCGGCGGTTGACGCGTCTTGAATACCGCGCGGCTTTGGTGCAGCATCAGGCCGATGCGATTCATTCGCGATATTCTTCATGAAGCGGCCGAGGCAGGGCGGCCAGCAATTTCCTGCGAATTTTTCCCGGCCAAAACCCCTCAAGGTGAGCAGGCACTGGTGGAGAAAATTGTGCCGCGGCTCAAGGCGGTGAATCCGGCATTTTTTTCGGTTACCTACGGCGCCGGCGGTAGTACCCGCGAAAAAACGCTGGGGATCGTGGATGCTATTCAGCAGAAACATCAGGTGCCAACCATGGCGCACCTCACCTGCGTGGGCAGCACTCGGGCGGATATCGGCTCGGTTTTGGATGAAGCGAAGCAGCGGGGCATCGACAACATTCTCGCCCTGCGCGGTGACCCGCCGCCCGGGGAACCCTTTACTAAGCCCGAAGGCGGTTTTGAATACTCCTACGAATTGGTGGAGCACATTCATACCCGGAATGAATTTAGTATCGGCGTCGCGGGCTTTCCAGAGGGACACATTGCCTGCACAGAGGGGCGCGAAGTGGATTGGGATCGCCTGAAAGCCAAGGTAGATAGCGGGGCCGATTTTGTCATCACCCAGCTCTTTTTTGATAATGCCGACTTTTATGCCTTTCGGGATTATCTCCGTGAACGGGGCATGAGCCAGCCGATCGTGGCTGGGATCATCCCGATATTGAGCGCCCGCCAGATTCAGCGCTTCACTGAATTGTGCGGCTCCAAACTCACTCCGGAGATTACTGCGCGCCTAGATGAGCTGGGTGATGACGACGAGTCGGTCAGCATCTTTGGGATCGAGTACGCCACCCGTCAATGTGCGGACTTGATCGAGAACGGCGTGGAAGGGCTTCACTTTTATACGCTAAACAAATCCCGCGCCACGCTCGTCGTGGCGGAAAATCTTGGGTTGACCCAATGAACACCCGCGTCCTCGGCCTGACGGGCGGCGTGGGGATGGGTAAATCCACGGCGGCGCGACTGCTGAAAAAGGTCGGCTTGCCGGTGGTGGATTCGGATGATTTGGCGCGTGAAGCTGTGAATCCCGGCACGGAGGGCTTGGCCGAGATTGCAGACGAGTTTGGGGAGGGATTCCTGAAGGCGGATGGTTCGTTGGATCGCGACAAGATGGCTTCCAAGGTGTTTCAGGATGAAGCCGCGCGGAAACGACTCGAAGCCATCATTCATCCTCGTGTTCGCACTGTCTGGGAAAAACAAATTGACCAATGGCGTGAACAAAAACGGCCGGTGGGAGTGGTGGTGATTCCGTTGTTGTTCGAAGTTGATCTGCAGGATTCATTTGATGCGGTGCTTTGCGTGGCCTGCACGGCCAACACTCAGCGAGCCCGTCTCCGCGAGCGAAATTGGGATGATGCCCAAATCACAGCCCGCATTGCCGCGCAAATGGACATTGCCCAAAAGATGGATCTGGCCGACCATATCCTGTGGAACGAGGGTGCGCCTGAGCTGTTGATGGACCAAATGAAGGAG
>DPAW01000060.1 GCA_003517285.1 Verrucomicrobiales bacterium | reverse complement strand
AAACGCATCATCGAGGAGGAGATGGGCGAGTTTATCGACGAGATTCTCCTGCCGATGGAAAAGGTGGTGGAAGTACGCGGCGGGACCAAGAAGGTTTCCCAGCGCAAATTGTACCCCGGCTACATCTTCATCCAGATGAAACTGTATGATGAAGAGAAGCGGCTGCTGCCCACGCCGTGGGATTTTGTGCGGAACACGCAGGGCATTATTGGTTTTCTGGGTGGCGAACGCCCGATTGCTACGCCCACCGAAGAAATCGCGGCGATCAAGGCCCAGATCACTGAGGCGGAAGAGAGCGAGAAGCCGAAGGTCAATTTCGAGATCGGCGAAGTGGTGAAGATCAACGACGGACCGTTCCAGAACTACAACGGGTCGGTGGAGGAAATTGACGCCGAAGCCGGCAAGCTTAAGGTGACCATCGATATCTTTGGTCGCAGCACCCCGGTGGAACTCGAGTATTGGCAGGTGGAAAAACAATAACCACGCAACAGCATTAATTTACCATGGCGAAAAAAGAAATCGGACAAATCAAACTTCAGATTCCCGGCGGCGACGCCAAGCCGGCACCGCCCGTGGGCCCGGCTCTGGGTCAGCTCGGTGTGCCGATCATGCCGTTCTGTAAGGAGTTCAACGCCAAGACTCAGGATATGGCAGGTAGCATTGTGCCGGTGGTGATCACCGTTTATCAGGATAAGTCCTTCGACTTCATCCTGAAATCCCCGCCTGCCTCGGATCTACTCAAGAAAGCCGCGGGTATCGCCTCCGGTTCCGGAGTGCCGAACAAGGATAAGGTCGGCAAAGTGACCCGTGCGCAGATCGCCGAGATCGCGGAGAAGAAGAAAAACGACTTGAATGCTTTTGATGAGGAAAAAGCCGCGCGCATCATCGCCGGCACCGCCCGCAGCATGGGCATCGACGTGGTCGACTAGATTTTAAACCAAACCGCGGGAGGGCGTGAGCCCGTCTGCACCGCACCCATATAATGCCAAGCAAACGATACAAACAAGCCCTCGAGGCCCGGAACGGTGGGGAAACCGTTTCCCTGAAGGACGCTATTGACGCCCTCGGAAAATTCCCCCGCGCCAAGTTCGACGAATCGGTCGACCTGTCGCTGCGTCTGGGCGTGGACCCTAAACACTCCGACCAAATGGTGCGAGGCACTGTGGCGTTGCCCAACGGCAGCGGCAAGACTGTGCGCGTAGCTGTCTTCGCACCCGAAGGCCCCGGAGCCGATGCGGCCAAGGAAGCCGGTGCCGATCACGTGGGTTTGAAGGAACTCATCGAAAAGGTTGAGGGCGGCTGGACGGATTTTGATGTGGCCGTGGCTTCTCCTGAAGCCATGAAAGCTGGAGTGGCCAAGCTCGGCCGTGTGCTCGGGCCTCGCAACCTGATGCCGACTCCCAAGGCCGGCACAGTGACCGAAGATCTCGCCAAGGCCGTGGGCGAAGTGAAAGCCGGCCGATTGGAGTTCAAGGTGGACAAAAGTGCCAACCTTGCACTGCCCGTGGGCAAGATCAGCTTCGATGCGGTGAAACTTTTGCAAAACGCCGAAGCCGCGTTGACCGCCGTGATGAAGGCCAAGCCCGATTCCACCAAAGGCAACTACTTGTTGTCCGCATCCATTTCCACCACCATGGGCCCCAGTGTGAAGCTGGATCTCAAGGAGATCGCCAATCTCGCCTAAACGGGGAACAATATCATGCGTGCTGAAAAACAATTTCTGACTGATGAATACGTTGAGCGGCTGAACGAATCGCCGTTCTTCATCGCCACCGAGTACAAAGGCATCACCGTAGCCGAGTTCGAGGATCTGCGTGGCAAACTCCGCGGAGTGAATGCCGAGATTCACGTGGTGAAAAACTCCGTGTTTGTTGCCGCCGCCGCAGAAGCCGGAGTAGGCGAGCTTAAGGGCACCTTGAGCGGCCAGCTGGCGATCATCACCGGTGAAGCGGAAATTTCCGCCGCTGCCAAGGTGGTCAAGGAGTTCGCCGAAAACGCCGAGAAACCGAAGATACGTTTCGGCTTCGTGGGCGAGGAACGCCTCGAGGCAGATGCCGTGTTGCGTATCGCGGACCTACCCTCCATCGAGGTGTTGCGCTCCCAGTTGTTGGGCGTGCTACAGGCGCCGGCCACCCAGTTGGCCCGCGTGGTCAACACCCCGGCCAGCATGGTGGCCCGGGCCATCCAGGCCCGCGTGGACAAAGGCGAATAAATGAAATGAATTTCATCTCCGCCGGGTGGCGGAGGTGAGTGAGACAAAAGTAAATCGTCGGGACGCAGGCGGCGCACTGAAATCCTCCCCCGCCGGGAGGGCGACGAGACGAAAAACAAAAAAGGACAAGACAATGGCAGATCTGGACAAGATTGTAGAAGAGCTAAGTAGCCTAACCGTGATTGAGGCGGCTGACTTGGTGAAACAACTCGAGGAAAAATGGGACGTGAGCGCAGCAGCACCGGCCGCAGCCGTGGCCGTGGCAGCTCCTGCTGGCGGCGACGCTGGTGCGGCGGAGGAGAAGGATTCCTTCGACGTTGTTCTCCTCGGAGATGGTGGCAATAAAGTGCAAGCCATCAAGGCCGTGCGCGGCATCAAGAGCGACTTGGGCTTGAAGGAAGCCAAGGAGTTCGTAGAGAGTGCACCAAAAGCCCTTCTCGAAGGCGTGAGCAAAGACGAAGCCGAAGAGGCCAAGAAGAAGCTCGAAGAAGCCGGCGCGAAGGTCGAGGTCAAATAACCGGATTCACATCGGGCGCCGGTGGCGGCTACGGCCGCCACCGGCAGCCCCGTTTTATAAAACGGGGCAAACAACACGCGGTCTGCGGACCGTCTTGAACACAGGGCAGAAACATTTTTCCGAATCACGATTTGAAAAACGGGGAAACCCCGCCGGTGAGGGCCGGCAACATAAAGATTGGCGATATGGCAGCGACACAACGGGAACGCATCAACTTCAGTAAGATCAAGGAAGTCATCGACTTTCCGAACCTGATCGAGATCCAGAAGAAATCTTACGCGGAGTTCCTCCAGATGGGAGCGGACAAGACCAAGCGCGTTGAGGACGGTTTGGAAGCCGTTTTTAAGGAAGTGTTCCCGATCGAGAGTTACGACGGTAGCATCACTTTAGATTTTCATAGCTACGCGATTCGTCCGCCCAAACAAACTTGGCTCGAGGCGCTGGACGATGGTGGCACTTACGGCGCAGCGCTGTACGTTACCTTCCACCTCAAGGAAGGCAAGCAGGTCAAGGAAGAGGAAGTGTTCATGGGCGAAATGCCCCTGATGACACCCTCAGGAAGCTTTGTGATCAATGGCGCCGAGCGCGTGATCGTGAGCCAGTTGCACCGTTCGCCGGGTCTGGCATTTGAGGCCTCCACCCATGCCAATGGCAAGACCCTGCATTCGTACCGGATCATCCCGGACCGCGGTTCCTGGTTTGAAACGCAGTTTGACACCAACGATCTGTTGTATGTGTATCTGGACCGCAAGAAGCGACGACGCAAGTTCCTGATCACCACTTTTTTCCGCGCGCTGTGTTTCCTGAAGGACGACGGCTCCAAGGGCACCGACCGCGAGATTCTCGAGATGTTCTACGACATCGAGGAGATGAGCCTCAAGAAGGTGGAGAAACACGATAACCTCGCAGATCTTGTGCTGACACAGGACATTGAGGACGAGGAGAAAAATGTGATTGTGGCCCGCGCCTTCGAGCCACTGTCGCGCGCCGTGCTCAAGCAAATTTCCACCACCGGCACCACCAAGTTGAGTGTGGTGAACATCTCCCGCGATGAGGGCCTCATCATCAAGTGCATGAAGAAGGATCCCACGCACAATGAGGAGGAAGCGCTTAAGGAAATTTACGGCCGACTGCGCCCGGGCGATCCTCCTACCGTGGCCAACAGTCGTGCCCT
>DPAW01000242.1:301-3249 GCA_003517285.1 Verrucomicrobiales bacterium | reverse complement strand
ACGCATGCGATGGGCGATTTCGCGCTTCAATTTCTTGATGAGGTGACAACGAAGAAGGATCCATTCCTGCTCTACGTGGCGTTCAACGCGCCGCATTATCCACTGCACGCCCCGGAGGCAGATGTAAAAAAATGGGACGGCGCCTATGACGCCGGCTGGGATGCCTTGCGACGCACGCGTTATGCCAAACAACTTAAGCTCGGGATCATTCCTAAAAAATTTAAGCTCAGCCCGCGGCCGGCACACATTCCCGCATGGAAAAGCCTGAGTGCGAATGAGCGCCAGTGGGAGGCTGATCGCATGGAGGTATTTGCCGCGATGGTGGAGGTGATGGACGCCGAGATCGGTCGTATCGTCGCCAAGCTCAAGGCGAAAGGTCAGTGGGAGAACACGCTGTTTCTCTTTTGTGCGGACAACGGCGCGTGTCCGTTCGAGCGCACGCGCGGGCGCGACCTCAAACCGTGGGATGCCGATTCATACTGGACCTATGACGCCAGCTGGGCGCACGCGGGCAACACGCCGTTTCGCCTATACAAACAGAATCAGCACGAAGGCGGCATTAGCTCGCCGATGATCGCGCACTGGCCAGCCGGCTTGAAGGCCGAGCCTGGCAGTATCACGCATCAGCCGGGGCATCTGATTGATTTCATGGCCACCTTTCTCGACGTGGGTAAGGCGAAGTACCCGCAGCAGGTGGGTTCACGCAAAGTGGATCCGCTGATGGGCAAGAGCTTGCTGCCGATTTTGCAGGGCAAGGAGCGTGCGGGCCATGAGACGCTGTACTTTCACTTCGGCACGGACCGCGCCCTACGGCAGGGCCCGTGGAAGCTGGTATCCGCCAAGCTCGGTCGCTGGGAATTGTACAACCTCGATGAGGATCGCACGGAACTGGCCGATCTGGCCGCCAAATATCCCAAGCGCGTGAAGGCCATGGCCGCCAAGTGGTTCGACATAGCCGAAAACACCGAACGCCTAAAGGGAAAACATCTCAGCCCAGTGAAGGACACGATTAAGGAACTCGGCTTCCGTAAAGACACTTCCAACCAATTAAAGAAATGATGAAGCGGTTTATTATTTTGCTCGCCGGCCTGTTGGTGGGCTTCGGCGCGTTCGCGAAGGAGCGGCCGAATTTTCTGATCATCATGGCTGATGATTGTACTTACAATGATCTGCCGTTGTACGGCGGGCAGAACGCCAAAACGCCGAACATCAACCGGCTGGCGGCGCGCGGGCTAACATTTAACCGCGCTTATCTCGGCGAGGCGATGTGTCAGCCGTGCCGGTCGGAGTTGTTCACCGCGCAGTACGCGATGCGCAATGGCTGCGCTTGGAACCATTCGGCCAGTCGACCGGGTCTCACCAGCATGCCGCATCATCTGGGCGCGCTGGGATATCGCGTGGGGTTGGCGGGTAAGGTGCACGTGAAGCCGCAGGCGGTGTATCCGTTTCAACCGGTGGAAGGGTTTGATCCCAACTGCGTACGCAATCCTACTCGCGCGCATGAGGTGGCGGGCATTACGAAATTCATGGGCCAAGGCGAGGAACCTTTTTGTCTGGTGGTGGCTTTGGTGGAGCCGCATGTGCCGTGGGTGATGGGCGATGCTTCAAAGTATCCCCCCCAGCAGCTGAAGCTGCCGCCGAACCTCGCGGACACGCCGCGCACGCGGATCGATTTCTCCAAGTATCTCGCCGAGATTACCTACATGGACGGGCAGGTGGGCGAGATTCTCACTGCACTGGAATCCACCGGCAAAGCGCGTGACACGCTGGTGCTTTTCACCTCCGAACAAGGATCGCAATTTCCCGGCTGTAAATGGACCAACTGGAACACCGGCCTGCACACCGCACTGGTGGCGCATTGGCCGGGCCGCACGCCGGTGGGCCAACGCACTGATGCGCTAGTACAATACGCGGACATCCTACCCACGCTGTTGACCGCCGCTGGAGGGAATCCAAAACGGCACGACTACGATGGCACGAGTTTTCTGCCCGTGCTGGAGGGCAAGGCCGAGACGCATCGTAGGTTTGTCTACGGTATTCACAATAACCTGCCCGAAGGTCCGCCTTACCCTATCCGCAGCGTGAGCGACGGCACCTTTCATTACATTCGCAACCTGCGCTCGGATGAGTTGTACATTGAGAAACATCTGATGGGCGGCAAGGGCGATGCTGTGCTCAAGAATCCCTATTGGCAAACGTGGATGCGCGAGGCATGGACCAATCCACACACCTACCAAATGGTGAAACGCTACATGCACCGTCCGCCGGAGGAATTGTACAACTCGGTGAAGGATCCCTTCGAACTGACCAACCTCGCCAACACGCCCAGGCACGCCAAGCAGTTGAACGTACTGAGCGCGGAACTGGATCGTTGGCTGGCCGAGCAGGGTGATCCGGGCAGTGCGGTTGATATGCCGGACGCCCTCAAGGCCGCCCGTGAAGGCAAACATCTACATGGGCGTAAGCCTAGGAAGACCGACTGACATGATCGACGCCCATCAACATTTTTGGCAACTGGACAAGCCTTTCGATTACGAGTGGCTCAAGGCGCCGCAGCATGCGCCGATCAACCGCACTTATTTGCCGGCCGATTTGCGTAAGCACCTGGACGCAACCGGCATCGCCGAGAGCATCTTTGTGCAGACACAGCATGACCTAGAGGAAAATCGATGGGTGCTAGGGATGGCTGAGGAAAACGATTGGCTGGTGGGCGTGGTCGGTTGGGTGGATCTCGCCAGTGAAGCATGCGAAAAGCAGTTGCTGGAATTTAAGGATCATCCGAAATTCGTCGGCATCCGCCACATCACGCAGGACGAGCCGGATGACGATTTCATTGTGCGTCCGGAAATCTTGCGCGGCCTGAAGGTGCTGGAGAAACATCAGGTGCCGTTTGATCTGCTCTTTTACGTGCAACACCTAAAACATGCCGAGCGGTTGGGGCGCGAGCT
>DPAW01000242.1:0-166 GCA_003517285.1 Verrucomicrobiales bacterium | reverse complement strand
AGCAGTTGCTGGAATTTAAGGATCATCCGAAATTCGTCGGCATCCGCCACATCACGCAGGACGAGCCGGATGACGATTTCATTGTGCGTCCAGAAATCTTGCGCGGCCTGAAGGTGCTGGAGAAACATCAGGTGCCGTTTGATCTGCTCTTTTACGTGCAACACCT
>DPAW01000153.1 GCA_003517285.1 Verrucomicrobiales bacterium | reverse complement strand
CCGAGGTACCAACCCTGATCGCTGCTGTAAATGACGATGGTGTTCTTGGCGAGACCGCTTTTGTCGAGGTAATCGAGCACGCGGCCGAGGTTGTCGTCCACGCTCTGCACACAGCGAAGGTAATCCTTGATATAGCGCTGGTATTTCCATTTCACGAGCTTCTCGCCTTGTAGGTTGGCTTTGCGGAAGGCTTCGTTTTTGGGTCCGTAGGCGGCTTCCCAGAGTTTGCGCTGCTCGGGGGTGAGATTATTCGGGCCTCGATTGAGCTTGAGATCATTTTCACTCAGATGCCGCGCGATGGTCATGGCTTGCTCGGCGGCGGCTGAGGTGCGGCCCTTGTAATCGTCCCACAAGGTTTCCGGTTCGGGGATTTCTACGTCGTCAAAGGTGGTGAGATGGGTCGGGCCGGGCTGCCAGTTGCGGTGGGGAGCCTTATGCTGGTACATCAGCATGAAGGGCTTCTTCTCGTTACGATCATTCTTGAGCCAGGCGAGGGTCTTGTCCGTGATGATATCGGTTGTGTAGCCGGTGTGCGGTTTGGTGACAGGGTTGCCGTTGTCATCGGCGGTAATCATCGGCGGGTTGTAGTAGGGGCCTTGCCCCTTGAGGACATCGTAATAATCAAACCCGGTGGGCGTGCTGCCGAGGTGCCATTTGCCGATTACCGCCGTGGTGTAGCCGGCTTTGCGTAGCAGTTTGGGAAAGGTTTGCTGCTCACCGTTGAAGGTGATTCCGTTGCGGAAGAAGCCATTGAGATGACTGTGCTTGCCGGTGAGGATCACCGCCCGGCTCGGGCCGCAGATGGAATTACTGACATAGCATTTCTCGAACAACATCCCCTCGCTCGCGATGCGGTCCATGTGCGGCGTGGTGTTGATCTTCGAGCCGTACGCACTAATGGCGTGTGCCGCGTGGTCGTCGGTAAAGACAAAGAGAATATTCGGACGGTCGGCGGCGATCGACGGAGTGGCCAGCCAACCGGCCAACAGCAGCAGGGCAATTCGTGAGATGAATTTCATGGTCGCGGCCACTCAAGCATCCTGCCACGGCAAAGGCAAGCGCAGGGTGAAACTACCGGAAAAGCAACTCAAACCCTATTGGGCAGGATGGCAATGGTGATGGCAACCAGGAAAAAGAACACGATGACGCCAATGCGACATCCTATGCCGTTATGCTAGAGTTTTTCATGCTCTTGGAACGTTATTGGGATTCGCTGTTCGTTGAGTTCGCAGAGGCGGGAAGCAGGTCTGTATCCTTGCCCCAATTGACCCAACCGCGAGCTTGCAGATAAATGACCACTGAGGAACAAAACATATTTGCTACACTACCGGTCAGATAGCCGTAGCTGAACCAAAACACGTTGGCGATAATCCCCATTACAAAGCCAGTGCGGCTTTTATTGCCCAGCAGATATAGCGAAAGAAAGGTAAACACCATCGCGGCCCAGTCAGACCCCTTGTATTGCAGCGCGTGTTCAAAAATATATTCCATCGTGGCAAAGGTGTAACGTTCCAGAGACGGCGTGGCGAGGGAAAGGATGATCTCGGTTGCTCGGGAAACAATTCCATCTTCAATCTTTTTCACTTGCGCATCCGCGGACGCAACGGATACTCACGCCATCGTTAACCCCATCAATTCTCTCTTATGTCACGCAACACCCTCATCAAAACTTATACTCGACGCGACATCCTGAAGGCCGGTACGGCCTCGGCCATCGCGGTAAACTTTCTACCGTCGCGCGTCTTTGGCGCCAATGAACGCATCACCATGGCTGGCATCGGTGTGGGTGGCAAAGGTGGCAGCGACATTAGCGGTGCCGGCGAGGTTGGTGAGGTGATTGCGCTTTGTGATTGTGATTTCAATCGCGGCGGCGGCGCGGCCAAGAAATGGCCCAAGGCCAGAAAGTTTACCGACTTTCGCGAGATGCTCGACAAGATGGGCAAGGACATCGATGCCTGCACCGTGTCCACCCCGGATCACACTCACGCGCCGGCCGCCATCCGCGCGATGAACCAAGGTATTCACGTGTATTGCCAAAAGCCGTTGACCCATACTGTGTGGGAAGCGCGCCAAATGCGGTTGGTGGCGGAGAAGAACAAGGTTTGCACGCAGATGGGCAACCAAGGCACCGCGAGCACTGGCATGCGCGAGGGCGTGGAGGCGTTGTGGGCCGGCGCCATTGGCGAGATCAAGGAATGTCACGTGTGGACCAACCGCCCTGTGTGGCCGCAGGCCCCGGGAGTGACCAAGCGTTTGCCCGAGCAACCTGTGCCTGACCATGTGGATTGGAATTCCTTCATCGGACCGGCCGAAATGCGGCCGTACAATTCCGGTTATCATCCCTTCAAGTGGCGCGGCTGGTGGGATTACGGCACCGGCGCGATGGGTGACATGGCATGCCATACCGCTAACCTTGCCTACATGGGTTGCAAACTCACCCAGCCAAACTGGGTGGAGCCAATCACTGTTGGCCCTGTTAATCCCGAGACTTTCCCGGCTTGGGCAATTGTGAAATTGAAATTTCCCGCCATCAAAGGCCGCGGACCCGTGGACTTTTTCTGGTACGAAGGCAAACAGGACGGCAAAAAGAAACTGCCGCCCGCGGAGCTTTTCCATGGCAACCGTCCGCCCAACAGCGGCTCGCTGATTGTAGGCACCAAGGGAATTCTTTATTCGCCTAACGATTATGGTTCCAGTTGGCAACTCCTTCCCGTGGCCGGTGGCACCAAGGTGCCTGAATACAAGAAGGTTGACCCTGTACTCGCCCGCAACAACCGCGGTGACGTGGGGATGAAAATCGAATGGGCCGAGGCCATCAAGGCCGGCAAACCTGAGATTGCCCTGAGTAACTTCAACCACGCCGGTAACTTCACTGAAGCCATTCTCATGGGCAACATCGCCATGAAGGTGGGTGAAGGGTTCGACTGGAACGCCGACAAACTCAGTTCCTCCAACAAAAAAGCCACCGCGCTGGTCACCAAGGACTATCGGAAGGGCTGGGATATTTAACTCATGCGTATCTTTTTCACACTGGCTCTGGTAACCGGGCTGCTGAATTCGGTTTGGGCCGATAATAAGAAACCCGCCTTGGCCGGCGTGTATGTCGGCGTGGTGGAAGGCGACAAAGCTCGAGCCATTCTGAAAGCCGACGGCACCATGCTCGTGTATCCTAATGACGACGAACCGGGGGTAGTATTGCGTGGTTTCTGGAAAGCCGATGGCAACACCGTGACAGC
>DPAW01000186.1 GCA_003517285.1 Verrucomicrobiales bacterium | reverse complement strand
GCACGAGAATGAACCACGTCACCGTAGCATTGCGATGGAGCAGCAGACGGCCGCCGGTGAGTTTCCCGAGCGGGTGGCAATCGGCCTGGAGTTGGGGATGTAGCGTGAACACGCGGGGGTTGTACCGCGCGCGCCCGCGCTTGCCAAGGGGCCGGCCAACGGAGAGGATGGCGGACGTGATGGATCGCCGGATAATTTTGGCAGGCACCACGGCCGCACTGGCGATGGGAACAGAGGCCAACAATGCTAAATCGGTCGCCTACGCGCACACACAATTGAAAATTTAAATGATGATTCGCAAACTCCTTCCCCTGCTGCTGGCCCCGTTGTGGCTGGCGGCTGAAGACTGGCCGCACTTTCGCGGGCCACAGCACGACGGCATTTCACGCGAAAAAAACTGGCTAACCGATTGGTCGGAGACTGGGCCGAAGCGGTTATGGGAGGCGCAGGTTGGCATTGGATTTTCATCGATGGCCGTGGCGGAAGGACGCCTGTATACGCTGGGGCACAACGAAGGCGCCGACACGCTGTACTGTCTCGACGCCAAGACCGGCCGCAAGCAGTGGAGTTACTCGTGGTTGTCGAACATCGGTGCCAAGTTTTACATCGGCGGTCCGGGCAGCACGCCCACGGTGACTGACGGTCGCGTTTATGTGGCCGGCAAATGGGGCGAGGTGAGCTGCTTGGTGCCGCATCCAAAAAACGCTGGCGAAGGTCAGGTGCTCTGGGCGCGGCATCTCGCCAAGGAGGATCAGGTGCGCGTCCCGACCTGGGGCTTCAACGGGTCACCGCTCGTACTAGGCGACCGTCTTCTGCTCAATGCCGGTTCGGCCGGCGTGGCGTTGGATTTGAAAACCGGCAAGACACTTTGGAAATCCGCCGATGGTGAGGCCGGCTACGCCACGCCGCAGCCCGTGATGCTGGGCGGTCAGCCGCACGTGATCGTGAGTAGCGGCCGCGCCTATTCGGCGGTGAAGGTGGCCGATGGCCAGGAAGCCTGGAGCCTACGTTGGTTTACCCGGTACGGCGTGAATGCGGCCGATGCAATTGTAGATGGCGATCAGGTGTTTGTGGGTAGTGGATACCGGAAAGGCTGTGGCCTATACAAAATCGGAGCGGAGCTGACGGAGGTTTGGAAGAATAAAAATTTGTCCACGCAAATGAATGCCGCGGTGAAGATCGGCGATCATTTGTACGGCTTCGATGGCGACAGCGGTGGCCCGGGCAAACTGCGCTGCGTGAGCTGGAAGACCGGCGAAGTGGTTTGGGAACACGCCACCGGGTTCGGCGCTTTGACCGCCGCCGATGATCGCTTGATAGTGCTCACCGGTACGGGGGCCTTGATGACCGCCCCAGCCACGCCCAAGGGATTCAAGCCCTCCGGCCGCACGCGCGTGCTGGACAAGGATTGCTGGACCGCCCCGGTGCTGGCTAAAGGCCTGTTGTACTGCCGCAATTCCAAGGGCCATTTGGTTTGCCTCGATCTGCGACGCGGTCAATAATCGCAGCTTTCCTGTCATGCAAGCTTCTCGTCGTCGTTTCCTAAAAACCTCCGCGGCCGCCACGGCGGCTTCCTTTGCCGCCACACCGTTATTGGCGGCTCCCGGCAAAAAATATCGCACGGCGATCATCGGAGCGGGCTGGTGGGGTATGAACATTTTGCGCGACGCTATGGCGCATGGCCAATGCAAGGTGGTGGGCATCTGCGACGTGAGCGAGCAGACGCGCGAGGTAAGCGCCGAGGAGATCACCGATCTCAACGGCGATCAGCCGCGCAAGTACAATGACTTTCGCGAGATGCTCGGCAAGGAGAAGCCGGAGATTGTGATTATCGCCACGCCCGACCACTGGCACGCACTGCCGGCGATTGCGGCGATTGAAGCAGGTGCCCATGTGTTCCTTGAGAAACCCACCGCGCACACGGTAGAAGAAAGCCGCGCCATTCTCAACGCCGCACGGTCGGCCAAGCGCGTGGTGCAGGTGGGCCTGCATCGGCGTATTGGACCGCATCATGTGGAGGCGATGAAGTTTTTGAAGTCCGGCAAAGTCGGTAAGGTGGGTCAGGTCCGGTTGTTCGTCACCGGCGGTGGCGGCAAAGAGGAACCCACGCCGAACAGTCCCGCGCCGGTGGGACTGGATTGGGATCTCTGGTGTGGCCCGGCGCCCAAGCGGCCGTTCAATCGTCGGCTGCATCCGGGCGGTTGGCGCCATTTTCTTGATTACGCCAACGGCACCCTCGGCGACTGGGGCGTGCATTGGCTCGACCAAATTACGTGGTGGAGTGATGAGAAATCCCCCAAGCGCGTTTTTTCCAGCGGCGGCCGACCGGTGCGCGGTGCTGCGGTGAATGACGGTGAGGCAATGACAAGCGACACCCCCGACTCGCAGGTGGCCATTTATGATTACGAAGACTTCACCGTCACATGGGAACATCGGCGCTTCGCGATGAACGCCACCGAACACCACCGTTACGGCGCTTACTTTTATGGCACCGAAGGTATTCTGCACATCGGTTGGCGCGATGGTTGGACGTTTTATCCGGCGAAGAAAAACGGAATGAAAGCCCACGGCGATCCGCGATTTGATAACGAACGCGACGGCCATAACCTCCCGCCGCTCTGGGCGGACTTCATGAAGGCGATCGCCGATCCCAAGCACACGCCAGCAGCGGACATTGAACCGGCGCACCGTTCCTCTGTGCTACCGATGCTTGGCATGATTTCCTATCGCCTCGGTCGGAGCCTCCAATGGGACGGCGACAAGGAGCAAATCCTCAAAGACCAGGAAGCCAATCAACTTCTCCGGCGCGATTACCGCAATCCGTGGATTTCCCCGAAAGTTTAACATAAAAACACTCCTCCCCCTCCTGATGGTTGCCTGGCGATGCCGGCGTTTAGCGCGCATTACTCACTGGTGAGATTCTGGGCCTCCGTGCCCATCTACGAAAAACAGATCGGCAAAATGCACGGTGACATCGCCGTCAGTTCCAAGAACAAAGTGTACGTCAGCGTGCAGGGCGGTTCGAAAGCCGGTGTGCAGATGTACGACAACAAGGGAAACCACCTCCGCAACGTGCCCAATGCGCCAACCGATTTTCACGGGTTCGTGATTCGCAAAACCGAAAGCGGCGAAACGGCCACCAACAAACTTCCGCCCGCCAAGTGGGCCCCAGCTATTTCTCCGCCCCGCACCGTGTGAGATTCAACTCAGCCGGCGATCTATTCGTCGCCGAATACACCGTGTTCGGCCGAATCCATCGGTTTAACGTGGAGCAATAAGGCGCTCAGCCAAAGCGCTTTGTACGCGCTCGATCACGCCCGGCCAATCGCCGGGCGTTTTTTGGCGTAACAAACGGGCGGAGGGATACCAGGGACTGTCTGCACGCGCCAACATCCAACGCCAGTCCGGCACATGCGGGATCAGCACCCACACGGGTTTCCCCATAGCCCCGGCTAAATGAGCCACGGCAGTGTCCACCGCAATCACCAAATCCAACGCCGCCACGCACGCCGCGGTATCCGCAAAATCAGAAATATGATCGCGCAAATCTTTCATGCGCGCATCCGCCGGTGCTCGATCCACTGCCAAACTAAACGCGCAAATCCCTGGCACATTCAATAACGCGGCAAGATGCTCGGCCGGCATCGAGCGTTGCGCATCGTTTTCGTGCCCGGCACTTCCGGCCCATGCAAAGCCAACCTTCAGGCCTTCGCCCGTCATGTGCGCAGCCGGTTGCGCTTTGAGGTAAGGTGCCGCCGGCAGTGATTCCAATGTGGTGCCCAACCGATGCGGCAGGCTCATTAAGGGACACCAAGCCGCGCAATTTGTGGGCTTGGAATCCGGAGAAATCCATTCCTCCACACCTTCAACCTCACTTAGCAATCGCCGCAGTGTCTCCGCCCCCTGCAACACGACTTCCACGCCTGCCCTGGCTACTTCAGGAATAAAGCGTGCAAACTGAATGGCGTCTCCGTGGCCTTGTTCGGTTTGCACCAACAACCGGCCACCATCCAATGGTTGCCCATCCCACAACGGCAAACTGCTGTGTTTGGAAGAGACGAAGATTGGATTGGCTGTCTGCCACCGTGCCTCGTACTGAGCAAAGCCTTCCGCGTAATCGCCCATGCACAATTGCACCATGCCCAAGTTGTAACGAGCATCAGCATGGGCGGGATCACGGGTTAACACCTCCTGATAAGCGCGTTGGGCCGAGGCCATATCACCCTGCCTTTGATGCAAAACGCCCCGATTAATCCAGGCATTGGTCAAGTTCGGCTGTTGCTCCAATAGCACATTCGATACCTGCATGGCTTTCTCGTAGCGGCGAGCTTGGGTCAGGGTGGCCACGAGATTGTTAAGCCCGGAAGGATGGCCTGGATGCCGTTTGAGAAAACCGGTCTGCACCTCAATCGCCTCTTCCAGCCGGCGCGCCTCGCGCAGGGCATCGCCCTGATTCAGGGCGGCATCCTGATGATCGGGCTCAAGCTGAAGTGCCGTTGCGTAATGGTCCACCGCCGCATCGGGTTCTCCCAACTCCTGCGCCACCAACCCAAGGTTGTAATGCGCCAGAGCCAGGGTCGGCCGCAACCTAACGGCCGCCAGCCAAGCCGCTTGGGCCTTGGCGCGTTGCCCCAGTGCGTATTGGGCATTACCCAGATTGTAGTGGACCTCCGCCTGATTCGGCGAGTGACTCAGGCAAGTTTGATAGGCCTCCACAGCCGCGGGTAAATTGCCCTGTTCAAATTCCACAATGCCCAAATCGTACCAAGCATCCACCAAGGATGGGTGCTTGACCAATGCCTGCTGCAACAAGGTGTGCGCCTGTGACCAATCGCCTTGCTGCAACGCCACGACGCCCATGAGATGTAGCTTGGCTGCCTCCCCTTCGGTGCCCTGGGTGCTGACCATTTTCTCAACCAGCGTGGTGGTGGATCGCCCGGGCACCAGCGACATTAGGCAAATGCGGCCACCGGCCGATTCCACCGCGCGCCGTTCATCAGCATCCAACGTTTCCAGCGTATAGTCGCCGCCCTTCACATAAACATCCGGTTGCGCCAATTGAAGAAACTGCGTGGCGCGTTTGTCTTCAAACACGCACACGCCATCCACAAACCCCAAGGCCGCCAGCAGTACGGCCCGATCCAGCGCCGGATTGATCGGCCGGCTGGGCCCTTTCAGTTCGCGCACCGAAGCATCGCCATTGAGGCCCACCAACAAAATATCCGCCTCGGCCCGGGCATCCTGTAAATAAAGCACATGCCCAGTGTGCAGCAGATCAAAACAGCCGTTGGTCACCGCCAACCGTTTGCCTGCTTGGCGCAAGGATTCCCTCCAAGCTGGCAGGGTCTCCAGTGAGAGGATTTTTCCGCGACAATCCACGAGGCCAGCCTGCCGCGCATTGCGCTTTGCGCCAAGCTTGTCTTTCTCACGACCCCTGCTTACCGTGCGGCATACGCTTTTCACAATGTTACCCGGAATCAAACTATTCGAACTCACCAATCGCGTGGCGATCATCACCGGCGGCTCCAAAGGATTGGGTGAGGCGATGGGCGCCGGTCTGGCTAGTGCTGGAGCCAACCTCATGCTCGTCAGTCGCAATGCCGAGGAAGCCCAGACCACCGCGGACAAAATCGCCGCCGAATACGGCTGCAAGGCAATAGGGTTCGCTGCCAATGTGTCCAAACAGGCCGACATGGAGGCCATGGCCGCCAAGTGCTTGGAGGAATTTGGCCGGATCGATATCCTTGTAAATAGCGCAGGTATCAACATCCGCGGGCCGATCGATGAGGTGAGCTACGAGGAATTTTCCGAGGTGCAGCGCATTAATGTGGACGGCACCTGGCTCGCCTGCCGCGCGGTTTTGCCGCACATGAAAGAGAAACAGTACGGCCGTATCATCAACCTCGCCAGCGCGCTGGGCCTCGTGGCGATCGCCAACCGCACGCCTTATTGTAGCAGCAAAGGCGGCGCGGTAATGCTCACCCGTTCGCTGGCCATGGAACTGGCCGAGGAAGGCATCACCGTCAACGCCATCTGCCCAGGCCCGTTTCTTACGCCGATGAACGTGCCCATTGCGGATACGGTAGAGGGCAAGAAATTCATCGTGGGCGCTACCGCGCTCAAGCGTTGGGGGGATCTGAAGGAAATTCAGGGCGCGGCCATTTACCTCGCAAGCGACGCGGCCAGCTATACCACCGGCGCCATGCTCAGCGTCGACGGCGGCTGGACGGCGCAGTAGCATCCGTCTAGGACTGCTATTTCAAACACGCAAAACGCGCGGGTGAACGCAGTGGGTCAGTTGAATGATCAAACCTCCGAGCATCTCGCCGGCCACCTATATTGCAGGGTTGAATAACCGGCCAATTTCAGGCATCCAAATGCCATCATGTCATCGTTCCTGCACAGCAGCATCGCCGTTGGCGCCCTTGGGTTGGCGACCACTGCTGGCATGCTGTTCGCCGCCGATCGCACGGGCGAACAAATCTATCGCGCCCAATGCGTCAAATGCCACGGCGCAGCCGGTGAAGGTACTAAGAAATACGATGAATCCTTAACCGG
>DPAW01000360.1 GCA_003517285.1 Verrucomicrobiales bacterium | reverse complement strand
CGCAGCTGGAACGGGTTCATGCAGGAAGCCAAGGGCCGCATCGCCATTCAGCATCACGGCGAGGAAGTGTGGTACCGCAACATCCGCGTGCGTGGGAAATAAGCAAATAGCCATTGCGCGCCGTGGGGCGTCGATTTACAAATGCCGCATGAACCCTGTGCGGCATTTTTTTGTGGCCACGTGCCTGCTTGCTACCGGTCTGTGGGCCGGCGAACACAACACCCTGTCCAAGACCGAGAAGGCGGCCGGTTGGCAGCTGCTGTTTGATGGCAAAAATATCAACACGCATTGGCGCAATATCGGCCAGAAGGAAGTGACGGGTGCGGGTTGGGTGATCAAGGACGGCATGCTGATCAAGGAGGAAGGCCGGCCGGCCGGGAATATTCTTACGCGCCGGACCTGGACGGATTATGAATTCACCTGGGACTGGAAGGTGGGCGTCAAGGGCAACAACGGCGTGAAGTACATGGTGCTCGAGAAGCGCGGCGCGATCGGGCATGAGTACCAGATGATCGACGACAGTTTCTGGCAGAAGAGTCCGTTGAGCCTTACCGGTGTGTTTTATGCCGTGCTGCCGCGTGATGTGAAACTGGCTGAGCCGGTACGCATCAACAAATGGAATCAATCCCGCATCAAGGTGCAGGGCCAAAAGGTGGAGCATTGGTTGAATGGTGAAAAAATCTTGAGCTATACGCTCGGTAGCGAGCGCGTGTTGGCCGGTGTGGCCAAGAGTAAGTTCAAAAAGTTCGAGGGGTTTGGAAAGAAGGTTACTGGTCACATTCTACTGACCGATCACAAGGATCGTTGTGAATTTCGCAATCTGAAGATTCGCGAGCTGAAATGAATTTTTTCCTAATTTTTTCGGGCTGACTTTGTCGTTGTCCATCACGCCCAGTATCAACGGCTGATCACACAGGCCGTGTTGTGGTCGCTCAAACAGCCCGTGCTCAAGGTCGGCGTGAAGCTGCAGATAAAGCCCGAGGTGCTGGAACTGCGCCGGTGCTAGCCGATTCAATTGGCAAGATGTTCAACGCCCTCGCCAAGCAGGGTTCACCCCAAAGGTGTACGTATCGGGTGCGGGGTGTGGGTGTTTCGGTTTTTGGTTGTCGCTCTCAATGGAACTGAGCATGAAAGAACCATTAGCTCCGGCGGAGTAGCGCAACTGTTTCCCTTCATTATATGGGTCCACTGGGAGTGAACTTAGATATTGCGGCACCAGTTGGTTTAGCGATTGAGGCAGTTTACGATTTGCTAATCTGTAACGCTCAATGGCTATCGCGGTTCCGGCTAATTGTTGCTGAAGTGCCCACCTCCAGTGGTTGGAATCTTTTCCTGTTTCCTTAGTAAATGTCTTCAGTAGCATTTGGCTTAAAATGTACTTGGGATTACTGTTGCCGGAGATAAGTTTATTACGTTCTGAAATTTGAGCTAAGTTTTCCCAGGTCTCTTTATATTTTTCATGAGATGCAGGGAGGTTTGGGTAGCCTGATTTAAATAGGGAGATCATGCGTTCGTGAAATTCTACGTAAAAGATCATATCCAAATCCCGTTCTGCCTCCGGCCGATTTTTTAAATGCTGTATCAGTTTTTCTTCCAGCAGGAAGCCTTCGTTATCAATCCTTTGAATTTCAGCAGGGTTACCAGTTCGCGCAATTTCTTCCGCAGAAATTGTGACGCAACGCTCCCCGATAAAGGCGTTGGCGTATTGGGCCGGCACATTAAAGCTCGCGATACTTTGATGTAGTGCCAATAGCTGTGCATCATTCAGGGTAAACCGGTTTAGCAATCGTTCGATTTGTGCATCGGCCGCCCAAAAAATGCTTCCCTGTTGATTCACTGATATGAACGAAGGTTCACCATCCAGAAGGTGAGCTAAGTGGTGGGCCGCCAATATCGAGCGAATTGCTTCTCCGGCGTTACCGGCATCAGCAAAAATTCGACTTCGCTGAATCAGCAATGTGGCATCCTGCTTAAGCCATGCAAGGTGAGGCAGAGTGGTACTGAACCCATTATTCCAATCAACTGGAAAACGTGCAGGTTGGTTAGGAAGAGAGTTGGCTTGGAGATTCAAGAGTTCATTGATATGAGCATTATGAGCAATTAGCTGGGCTCTTACGGAGGGTAGGAGAGACGGGTGAATGGCGATAATGGATGGATTATAACTCTTTGAACGTCTCCATTTTGAGTAAGCCTTTTGGTAGTTGCCGTACAATTCATTGGCATTAGAAGGAATGCTTTTTCTCGATTCCAGATAAGCTAAGGCTGGATTTTCCCCCGAAGGCACTTCCTTTTGCCATGTGTTTAGTTCAGCTAATGTTGTGGGCTCGCCTAGTGATTTTATTTTCGCCAGTTCTTTTCCATAAGCAGATTCTGGATCGCTGGAGTGTGAAGTTGCATCACCGGATCCTTTTGGGGAACTCTCATCTTTACCACAACCAGTAGATAGGAAAATAACATGCAAACAAACGATGGCGACGGTTAAGCTCGCGAAATGAATCAAATAATTTAACACGTGAGTAAAATAACATAACTGATGATTTGCTGGAAGGGGAAAAGGAATCGATTGGTATTAAAGTGCCCTCAATGAGGTTTGCTCGGTGCGCCAATGCAGAACAGGTGCTGGTGGCCGCGGATAAACAGCTGTCCTTGACTGATGGCCGGGCTGCTGGAGGTCGATTCCTTCAGGTCGTTTTTCGCCACCACTTCAAACTCTTTGCCGGGCCGAATTACGGTGGTGATGCCGCGGTCGGATACAAAATAGGCCAGGCCGTTGGCGGTGATGGCACTCGCGCTATGGCCGCCGCCGAGGCGTTCCATCCAGTGGCGCGTGCCGTCGCCCGCATCAAAGCAGCTCGCGATGCCGGCATCGGACACGATCAGAAAATAATCCCCCAACACCACCGGCGAAGGCACATACGCCGCGCCGCGCCGCGCGCGCCAGGCAATGTGGGTTTCGGTGACATTGCCGCGCCCGTTGGGCCGGATGGCGAGGATATGGCGCTCGGGATAACCGCCGGTGACAAAGACGTGTTTGCCGTTGTACACCATCGAGGCCACAAACTGTTCGGTGGGGCCGTCAATGATCCAATGGCGTTTGCCGGTGGCCGGGTCATGGCTGGTGACGGATTTACTGCCGCAGAGAATCATCTGGTCGCGGCCGTCAATGGTGCGAATGAGCGGCGTGCCGTAGCTGCGTGTCTTGTTTTCGCGCGGCGTCTTCCAGCGCAACTCGCCAGTGGCGCGGTCCAGTGCGGCAATGTACGCCTCGCCATCGTGATCGCCATTCACAATCACCAGATCCCGATACAACACGGGGCAGGCACTGAAGCCGTGCGCGCTAATGAAAGGCCCGATGTTACGGGACCATTTTCGATTGCCCTTTAGGTCAAACGCCACCACCTCGATGGAGCCGGGGGTGATGAGCCGGGCTGTGCCGACATTGGGCGCGGGGATTGTCTTGTCGTCAACTTTCATCACCGCCACGTAAATCAATTTTCCGTCGGTAACCGGCGTGCACGAGGCCCGGCTGTTCAGGCGGTGTATGGTTTCCAGAGGCGTCTTGATGACCGTGCGCTGCCATTGCGGTTTGCCGGTGTTGCGATCGAGACTGATCAACACGCGCTCCTGTTTCTCCGGCAGGCAGGAGAGCAGGAAAACCTGATCGCCATAAATCACCGGCGACGAATGGCCTTCCCCGGGGATGGCCGTTTTCCATGCGATATTTTCAGTGGCACTCCATTTCACCGGCACATTCTTTTCCATGCTGGAACCATCCCCCCGCGGCCCGCGCCAGCCTGGCCAATTTTCCGCGTGCAGCTGCAGGGCGAGAACGAGAAGAAAAGCAATGGTGCGCATGCGGGAAAGTGTAGATTTGGTTTGAAGCCGGACAAGTTTTATTCAGCGCACGCGAAACCCTCTCGGGGCATAACCTGCCAGTGGATTGCGGTTGACCTGCTTGGTGTCACCGGCCAAATCTCTCGCGTCTCATGGCTAAGATTCAGCGCGCACTCATTTCGGTTTCGGACAAGGACGGGCTTGTGCCCTTTGCTCAAACTCTGGCGGCGGCTGGGGTGGAAATCCTCAGCACCGGCGGCACGGCCCGTGTGATGCGCGAGGCGGGGCTGGAGGTGAAGGATGTGAGCGATTACACGGGTTTCCCAGAGATGATGGATGGCCGCGTGAAGACACTGCATCCGAAGGTGCACGGCGGCTTGTTGCATTTGCGCGGTAACGCTGAGCATGAGGCGGCCTGCGCCGAACATGGCATTCAGCCGATCGATCTGGTGGTGGTGAATCTTTATCCATTCGAGGAAACGGTCGCCAAGCCGGATGTCACGTTGGAGGATGCGATTGAGAATATCGACATTGGCGGGCCGTCGATGC
>DPAW01000016.1 GCA_003517285.1 Verrucomicrobiales bacterium | reverse complement strand
TCACCGCGAATTTCCGGACGAATGCTGGCGCCGCTGGAGGCGAGATTGAGGCCAACGTAGTAGTTGCCTGCCTTATCCCGCGCGGGGCCAAAGGCGAATTCATGATAATTGCCGGTCATGCCAAAGCGATCGCTGAGCGTCTCGTAATGATCGGCGGTGCCGTCGCGATCGGTATCCCGCAGGCGCGTGAGTTCAGGGCGTTGCATGACCACCAGCGTGTGATTGTCCTCGGCCACGATGCCCAGCGGTTCGTGCAGGCCATCGGCAAAGAGCGTCCACTGTTTGGTTTTCGGGGCATAGATGTACACCTCGCCGCGATGGAAACAGGCGGCCAACCGGCCGTCGGGCAGGAAGGTGAGTCCTCCAATCTGTGGATCCAGCCCCTTGGGTGCGGCGATGTTCTCGACCTTGTAATAATCATTCACCGAAGCCGCCTGTGTGGCGCCGGTGAATAGGAGTAAACCAATGCTGAACAGGGCGTATTTCATTTTCCGTGTTGATGCCGGTGAGTGATGGTGAAGGTCTTGGCCTGATCAGGGGTTAGTACGGCGGCACCGTTGAACATCTCCGCATCAATCTCCCCATGGCCAGGTGTGACGCGCAGCGGGGAAACAATCTTCGGAATGCGGAAGTGGCGCATGATGCCCGTGCCATCGGGCAGGGCGGTGATGTGCTCGTACACATCCAGACCATTAAGTGTGTAGTGAAATTCCGGGTGTCCCTTGATTTTGCGGTAGCCCTTGAACTCCACTTTTTGTAGAGCGCGACCGACCTGCAGGGGAGCCGTTTCCGTGGCGGTCCAGAATTTGTTTCCGATGATCTTGGCCAGTCCATTGCCGTTGCCGCGCCAGACGGGCATGGGATCGACGAAGCCGCCGATCCACGCATAACGCAGGCGACAGTTGCCGGCATCCCAGCAGTAAGAGACACCATGTGGCAGGGCCACGGCGATGGCGGCCGGGGAGGCGTCCGGCATAAAAATGCGGTACATCAACGGCCGGCGATGTGGCCAGGCGTGCAGGTTGCTATTGGCTCCCTTGGCGCGAGCCATAGGCGGCACATGTTCGTCCTTGGCCAGATCGGGCATGGTCTCGCCCACGTACATCGCGCCGTACATCAGAAGTCCGTGACCGGGCAGGGTGCAGACGTACGGATAAATGCCTTTGACTTTGGGCGCGGTAAACTTCAGCACGGCCGAGGTATTCGGTTTTATCGTGAGGGTTTGGGTGAGAATTGCGGGGTGCTTGATAATGCGCTTGGGATCGGGAGGCAGGGCGATGGTGGCCTGAACAACGGCCATTCGCTGACCGGGTTGGGTGAACACCAGATTGTGCGCCATGTCATCGGGGTTCTTGAACGTGAGTTCGATCTCTTGCCCCGGCTCGGCGGTGAAGCGGGGTTTATCGAACTGCAACCCGGGCACCGTGCTGAGAGTGAGCTTCAGCGGTGCGGCGGAGAGGGATAGGGCGAGCGTTAAGAACGCGAGGGCAAACGGGAGCATTTTACTGTTCAACAATCCACACATTGCGGTACCGTACTGGGTTGCTATGGTTTTGGAACCAGATCGGGCCGGGCTCTGCACCTTCCGGGCGACCGGCGCCGGTCTTGTTCTTCAGCGCGTAATCATCATGAATCACAATGCCGTTGAGCCTGGCCGTGATGCGGGCCGGGGCGGTCTTCTTGCCGTCGGCATCAAACTTGGCCGCGGTGAATCCCACATCGTAGGTCTGCCAATTGAGCGGCGGGAAACAGGCGTTCACGTCGGGAAACTTCTGTTTGTACAGACAACCGCAATCGTTCTTGGCGGGCGTCATCTCGATGCCGAACGAATCCAGCACCTGTAATTCGTAACGTCGCTGCAGGTACAGGCCGCTGTTACCTCGGGCCTGGCCCCGCGCGGTGGGCTTGAATGGCAGACGAAATTCCACATGCAGCTTGAAGCTCTGGAATTTATCCTTGGTGATGGCGCCCTCTTTCATAAGGCCGTCGTCAGTGATCTTGAGTTGATCAAGCGTGCCGTTGTCCTTGCCGCCGAACAACACCTTGGCTCCCTTGGGCGCCTTGGCTCCGAGGGTGGGGGATTTGCGGGTGACCTTTTCAAACGCGCCCACCTTTTGGTCGCCCTTGGCGGCGATCACTTTTCCTTTGAGATAGTGCAGCGAAATGGGTGATTGATCGTTGGCGAAACTGGCCTTGTCTTCGCCCTTGCGTTTGCCGCTGTAGACCCATTTGTTATCACCATCCCAGCCGGCGCCGGGGAGACCGCCGCCGAAGGCCGTGGCCTGAAAAGTGCCTGCACCGAGGGCTACGATTTGCAGGCCGAGCTTCGATTGCTTGCCTTCCCCATCCATGCCTTCTCCGGTGTATTCGCCCTGGATGGAGAAATCCGGGTCCTTGGCGGCTGCTGCCGGGGTTTCGTAAGTCAACTGCCCCTTCGGTGCAGCGGCCAGTGAGGCGGCAAACACGAGTGAAAATAATGCGGTAATGGGTTTCATAAAAAGTGTTTGGAAGTGTATCGGTTGAGGGTGAAATGGCAACTATTCAGGAAGCTTTTCACCTTCATTCAGACCCTCTCCCTGTGGGAGAGGTGTTTGCTTGTAATTATCCTATTCGCCCATCAATTCCTTCAGCTTTGCTTCGATGGATTCTGCCCAGATGGTGTAGCCTTTTCCGCTGAGGTGTAGGAGGTCAGGCATGATCTCGCGCGAGAGGGTGCCGTCTTTCTCGAGGAACTTCGGGCCGATGTCGAGGTAGTGTACGGCTTTGCCATCGGCGAACTTCTTGAAAATGGCGTTGGTGCCTTCGTTGACTTGGCGACGTTTGTCCGCGTTGTTGGCGCCGCGGGGAAAGACGCCGAGCAGTAA
>DPAW01000127.1 GCA_003517285.1 Verrucomicrobiales bacterium | reverse complement strand
CCGGTGACCGGCCCCAAGCCGCCGCCACGCCGGATTACGCTGGGTTATCCGGCATTGGCCGCCGCCCGGGAAGTGTGGGTGCTGGCATCGGGCGAAGGCAAGAAGGAGGCGTTGCAGGCTTCCTTGGAACCCACTGGTAACACGCCCTTGGCGCGCGTTTTGCAAAGTCGATCCAACACGGAGATTTTCACGGACTTCGTTTTGGCGTAGGTTTCCGGCATGGACGCCGAGCCCCCGCAAACACCCAACACAACGGATTCCAACCAGACCGAAGTCATCCGCGAATCGCCCCTGCGCAGCGTGCTCAAAGCGGTGAGTTGGCGTGTGCTGGCGACCTTGACGACTATGGTGATTGCCTACATAGTAATCGGTGACATCAGCGATGCCCTCAAAATAGGCGCGGTGGAAGTGGTGGCAAAGATGATGATCTATTATTTTCATGAGCGCGCTTGGGCGCAGATTCCGTTGGGCACCGTGCGCCAATGGGCCGAGCCAAAGAAAAGTTGATGCCCATGCTTTGCAGGCAACTATTTCTGCTGGGGGCGTTTTGGTTTGCAGTGGATTTTCTGGCCGCGGCCCAGCCGAATTTTCTGGTGATTGTCACCGATGACCAGAGGCCGGATACCATTGGGGCCTTGGGCAATCCTCGGATTGAGACGCCGAATTTGGATTGGCTCGTGAAGCACGGGCAATCATGGTTGAACTTCGTTTGTTCCAATCCGCTGTGTGTACCGAGTCGGGCGGAGATTCTCACCGGCTGCACGGGGTTTCGCAACGGCGTGCTGGGCCTGAGTGGGGAGCGCATGGATCCTAAGCTTACTCTCTGGCCCGCGGCGATGACGGCCGGCGGCTATCACGCATGGTACTGCGGCAAATGGATGAACGATGGCCAACCGACCACGCGGGGTTTTCAGGAAACACAGGCGTTGTTCAGCGCTGGTGGTGGTACGTGGAAAAAAGAACAGGTGGTTCGCGGGCGCAAAGGTCGACCCATTACGGGCTATCGCAATTGGACATTTAAGGATGCGCAGGGCAAGGCGGATCTTGTCAAGGGTATCGGTCTCACGCCATTGACCGATCACCATATTGGCGATGGGGCCGTGACGTTCTTGGAACGCAAAACGGAGCGACCGTTTTTTCTGCACGTCAACTTCACGGGCCCGCATGATCCATTGATCTATCCACCCGGTTACGAACAAAAGTACACGGCGGCCAAAATGAAGTTGCCGGTAAATTTTCTGCCACGGCACCCCTTTGATCACGGCAATCTTACCGGCCGCGATGAAAAACTGCTGCCTTGGCCGCGAGCGCGCGAGGAGGTTTTGGAGGAGCTGGCGGTGTATTACGCAGTGGTGGATCACATCGACCGCCAGGTTGGCCGCATGCTGGATCAACTGCGCGCCGATGGCCGCCTGGCCAACACGGTGGTGATCTTTACCAGCGACCACGGCTTGGCGCTGGGCAGTCACGGGTTGATGGGGAAACAGAACATGTACGATCACAGCATTCGGGTGCCGTTTATCATTGCCGGGCCGGGCGTAGTGCCGGGCCGGCGCGTGCCGGCTTTTGGATACTTGCGTGATTTGTATCCCACCGTTTGCGAGATGGCGGGCATTGCGATTCCAAAGACGGTGCAGGGCCGAAGTCTGGCGAATATTTTGAAGGGGCAGCAGCATAACGTGCATCCATTTGCCGTCGGGTATTTCCGCAATGTGCAGCGCATGATCTGGATGGAGGAATGGAAGCTGATCTATTATCCGAAACTGGACCGCACGCAGTTGTTTAACTTGGCGGATGACCCGGCCGAGTTGAATGATCTGGCTGAGTCACCGGTTCGCAAAGCCCGCCTGGATCGGATGCGCCGCAGTTTAAACCAGTGGTTTCACGATCAGGGCGATCCTCAATTTCTGCAGTGAGAATGGCGTTGTCATTGGGTAATTAATGTGGTTTTTATAGGCAACGTCGGGCGCGGCCCGTTGCTTGCCATGATCAATCGTATTCTCGTTTGTCTCGATAAATCCACCTACACCGATGCGGCCATTGACTACGCCTGCTGGCTGGCCCGGCATCACGACGCGTCGCTGGAAGGTCTGGTGGTGCTGGATGTGGAGGGCATTGAAAGGTCTGTGGGTGCTGTGCCGTTGGGGGCGATGAAGTTCGCTAAGACGGGTATCGCGGCCAAGGAAGAGAATTACCATCAGTTGATGGAAACGTTGCTGGCGAAATTCTCTGAACGCTGCGAAGCGGCCGGTGTGCGGCATATGGAATTCGAAATGCAGGGCGAGCCGGCCGAAGCCATTCTGGAGGAGTCCAATTACTTTGATTGCGTGGTCGTGGGCTTGCGGACCTTCTTTACCTACGAAAGCGGCGCGGGTAAGGATGGCGAGTACGGCACGGCCGATGATGAGCCGGGCGATTCGCTGGAGCAGATTATGAAAACCACACTTGCTCCGGTATTTGCCGTGCCGCTGAACTGGAAGCCCGACGATCATTTCAGCGCGCTGATCGCGCACAATGGCAGCCCGCATTCCATGCGCGCGCTGCGGCAGTTTGCGCGGTTGTATGGCCGTACACAGGTTTCGGTCAGTCTCATGCACTGCACCGACGCGGCGGATCAATCCCCAGAGATGCTCGGCAAATCGGTCGGCTTCCTAAGGGCTCACGGATTTGCCAACGTGGAAGCCCGCACCGAATCCGGCGATATCCGGGATGTGATGTCTGCGGATTATTGCGAACCGTTCGATCTCGTGGTGCTGGGTGCGCATGGCAAGAGCGG
>DPAW01000052.1:3737-3960 GCA_003517285.1 Verrucomicrobiales bacterium | reverse complement strand
CAGAATACTACGCGCCGCCCACGTAGGCGGATGAGCACTGGCTGGCTGGACACGTTTACTTGGCATCAGGAATCTGAGTATCGCACAAAGTCGCCTTCTACAAAGGCCACGTTATCCAAGTAACAAACATAAGTTAGTTAACGAGGCACAACTTGTGAAACAACCCCCCATTAACAGTGCTAGAATCGGGAAATAACGGGTTCATCCAAAATCACCTTAATAA
>DPAW01000052.1:0-3409 GCA_003517285.1 Verrucomicrobiales bacterium | reverse complement strand
TCTTAAACTGTGAAAAACAGTTTTCTACACGGGTTGTGACCAAAAAATTTGGTCAGGAATTGGTCAGAGTAATTTATGGAGATTTTCTTTGATATTGATAGCATACAGGGGGGAGGTAGATTCGAGGCATGAAACAGCTCCTCTTGATATGTGCGGTGGTGGCGTTGGTGGGGTGCGGGAAGGCGACCAAGGAGAAAGGTGCTCAAATTAAAGCAGCGGCAGATGACAGAGCTGTAGCGGAGAAGAAGGCAACTGAAACGGCAACGATCCCTCAACAACCCAAAACCACATCCGAGAAGCTCATTACCGACCCCATTGTTGAGAAGGCGATTCGGGAGAAACTCAAGAAACCCACCGGCGAACTCACCAAGGCAGATTACGAAAAGGTCACGCGGCTGGTTCTGAACGGTGAAGGTCTAACCTCACTGAAAGAATTGGAGAAGCTTACGCAGTTAAAGACACTGTATCTCATTGGTAATCAACTGACCTCCGTGAAGGAACTGGAGAAGCTCACGCAGTTAACGTGGCTGAATCTCAATGGCAACAAACTGACCGATGTGAAGGGTCTGGAGAATCTTGACCAGTTAAAGGATCTGGATCTCTACAACAACCCCGACCTCACCAAGGCTCAGGTTGACCAACTGCAAAAGGCGTTACTCAATTGCAAAATCCACAGCAACCCCACGAAGTAACCGCCCTCATACCCCGGCACAATAAACCACCGGGGGATTTTTTTGTTTAATCATCACAATTATCCTTCGCCTAACGCCCCAAAAGTTGGTCAGAGTTCGCAACGAACATTGGCGCGTGTTCATGTAACACTGGTACACCAAGTTGGATAAAGTGGAAGGGGTCAGGCGGAAGCGGTGGCGTTCATCACCTTATCGCAAGTAGGCGAAGGCAGCGCGTATCGTTGCTGCATCGGTGAGAACTGACGTCAACATAGTTAGAAGCTCTTTCTTTGTCGAGCATAATAGGTGCATGCTTTTTTGTGCCCCATTTAGAATACTCCCGCAATCGTTTTGGGTGTAGACCAATCGCAATTACGAATCCCGCGATCTGCCGCCGATTCCCTACCGGCGCAACAGTCGGATCACGATCGAGGTGGAATTGACGCCGAACGGAAAACGCCACACTGTGCAGGGCGTGATGCCTTCGCGCGAACGCTGGACCACCGTGCTCAATGCGTTGATCCGTTAATCCTATAAGTTGGAGAGAATGAGGTGCAGCCCGGCCACCAGCGTGAGGGCGTAGGTGAGGGTGCGGAATTTGTCCTCAGGGATTTTTTTATTTAACCATACACCCAGCCACACGCCCACTGGCACAAGCGGTAAATAGAGGGCGTTCCACTTCAGTGATTCCAACGTTACCAACCCCCAACCTAGGAAAAAAGGCATTTTAATCCAATTAATCCACGTAAAGATGAGCACACGCGTGGAGACAAAAACCTCCTTGGATAATCGCTGAGGGATCATGAAAATATTGATCATCGGCCCGGCACCATGCGCAAAGGTACTGGTCAGACCGGCCCCGATCCCCGCGGCAGTGCCAGAGCCATATCCCGGCACAAAGGGGGTTTCGTTTTTGAAAACTTTTTCTTTCACCAACTGAAACACCACAAAGCTCACGGCCAACACGCCGATGATGAGACTGAAGTGGCGGGGTTCCATCCGGTCCATCAACTGAATCCCTGCGATCACGCCCAGCACCACGCCGGGCAACAGGTACTTTAAATTCTCCAACCGCCACTGGCGCCAGTAGTGATAAAGCGAAAAGGAATCGCCCGCGCAAAGGAGCGGCAGGAGAAAACCGATTGCAAACTGAGGAGACTGCCCGGCCATGCCAAAGGCGACGACGCACAAAGGCGCAGTAAGCATCCCTAAGCCGCCACCGAAGCCGGCTTTACTCAAGCCGATGAATACGACCGCGATACCCACTAACAGTATGACCGGCAACTCCGTCAAGCAGGTGGTTTACGATAACCGTTGCGCATTGTCGAAGGGCGAATGCGTGCGGGGTTATTCAGGCGAATGAGCCGTTGTGTTAACAAGAGACATCGTGTGCAATCTTGACCGTGCAGTGTCTGGATGTTAGACAATCATCAGCCACTACATGTGGCTTTCTGCCAAGGAGGTTTGAAACAACGACATGCGTTGTCCGAAGTGCGACTGTATTGAGGACAAGGTGATTGATTCGCGCTCATCGAAAGAAGGCGCCATTATTCGCCGTCGCCGTGAATGCAATGAATGTCAACATCGTTTCACAACCTACGAGCAGATAGAGCACCAGCGGCTGATGGTGGTGAAACGGGACGGCCGCCGGGAGGAATTCTCTCGAGAGAAACTGTTCTCCGGCATAGCCAAGGCCTGTCAAAAGCGCCCCATTAGTCAACAGTCGATTGAGGACCTGACCCAACGGATCTACGACACGATCTCGGAGCAGTACGCCGAGGAGGTACCAGGCATGTCGATCGGCGAGGCGGTGATGAACGGCCTGCGCGAGATCGATCAGGTGGCCTACGTGCGATATGCGAGCGTCTACCGGCGCTTTGAGGAGGCAGACGATTTCGTCCAGGCAGTAAAGAAACTCGAGACAAAGCATGATTCAGCTACATACCGATTGCCTGGTTTTTGAAACCTCAGACGGCGAAGCCATTCCCTGCTCCGCTCACGATGTGACTGTGGAACTGCTGGGCGACGCCGTCACGGAGATCGAACCCCACTTGATCACCGAGGCCGCCGAGGCCGTGCTGTACCATTTCAAGGTCGACCAGGAACGGGCCTCCATCACTGTGGCAGAATTCACCCTAGCGCTGGAACGCATCCTGCGAGGGTTCGGCTACAAGATCATGGCCGCCGGTGAAGAGGATGAAATCGCCAACCGTTCGGCCGCTGAAACCGATCTACATCACCTCGCCCATCAGGCGGGGGAAGGGTTGGAGATGGTGTTCTTCTGCACTCTACGTGATCAAATCCATGCCGACCTGCATGGGCAGCCCGAACTCCTCAAAGTAAAGGGCCTGCGCGATGCCGTGCACAAACTCACCGGTACTAAAAATTGGGGGCCGCGATCGCAAAAGCTCAACGATCAAATTGTAGATTACCTTCGCCACATCGTCGCGCAACACCAGCAGGAAGCGAAGCTCACACTCATGATTGTGTGATGACGCTGTTCGAAAAAATCATCGCGCGCGAGATTCCCGCGGACATTGTTTACGAGGATGACCGCATACTCGCCTTCAAGGACATCAACCCACAGGCACCCGTGCATGTGCTGGTGATCCCCAAGCAATCCATCCCACGCATCGCCGAGGCGGCGGACCACGATCAGGATCTCCTCGGGCATCTGCTACTAAAAGCCCGAGACGTAGCCGGTGAACTTGACCTGAAGGAAAACGGCTTTCGACTGG
>DPAW01000035.1 GCA_003517285.1 Verrucomicrobiales bacterium | reverse complement strand
GCGGCATTTCCCGCACGAATACCTTTATCGCCTGCTCAACGAAGAGCGAGTGAAGGCGCATTACCAGATTGATCCGAGGGACTCTTGGTTGGTCGCTGCGGCGGATAAGAATCTGCCACTTTTTGTGCCAGGTTGGGAAGACTCCACGCTGGGCAACATGTTCGTGGGGCATTGTTTGGTCGGCGACCTGGATTTTAATGTCGTTCGTTCCGGTGCGGAGTGCATGGGGGCGTTGGCCGATTGGTATTTGCAAACCACCATGGGTCAGTCCGTGCGCGAGTGCGCTGAATCGCAGGGCGATACCGAAACCCTGCCCGCTAAGGGCGGCCCTTGCGCGGCACAGGGAAGCACCGTGGGGTTCTTTCAAATCGGCGGCGGCATCGCGGGCGATTTTCCGATCTGCGTGGTGCCCATGCTCCATCAAGATCTTCGCTTGGATTGCCCGTGTTGGGCGTACTTCTGCCAGATCAGCGATTCCACTACCAGTTACGGCAGCTATTCCGGCGCGGTGCCCAATGAGAAAATCACTTGGGGCAAGCTGGAGCCGAACACGCCCAAGTTTGTGATCGAAAGCGATGCCAGCATTGTGGCCCCGCTCATGTTCGCCCACGTGCTGGGCTGGTAAACCACGCCCACTCCAGCACCGCCAAGGCGATGGCGCTCGGCCAGCGGACGTAATCTGGCGCAAAGATGATCGCACCATTAATAACCATGAAAAGAAGGAAACCATGCAAGCCCCAGCTGAGGGCTCGGCGGCGGCGTAGATAACTTTCTTCATCACTCCAAAGCCAGGCGGCATCAATGATCCAAGCTGCGAGAAACGCGTAGTTAAACCAAATACCATAGGACGCATACTGGCCGGTGAAGGCGAGGGCGCGTTCGTTGACGCTATGCACAGCGGCGGCATGGCTCCATTCATGCGCAAAATGAAACGCGGCGATCACGTGCCAGAAATAGAAATCGCATCCAATCGCCCAGATCCAGCGTGTGGCGGGAAAGCGCGGGCGTGCGCCGTGGGTTTGCAGCAGCAGAAATGCGCCGAGGAAATAACAGGCCATCGCTAGCCAGGCCGTGCCGCGCACCGCCAGGTAAGCAAAATCGGCCGGGGTCATGTCACAACTCCGTGGAGGTATCCGCGCCGGCGTCGTCGCGGCGTTCGAGCTTGATCACACGTTTCTTGATGATCTCCAGTTGTTTAGTCAATTCGTAGCTGGCTTCAAACAGGGCTTCCTGCGTTTCCTGATCATCCAGATGGGTGATGATCGGGTTGAGGTTCATCATTTCCAATGCAATGGTTTTACAGTGGGTTTTGATTTTCTCGCTGGCTTCGGCGCGTTCCATGGGGTGAGTTTAATACGTGGCCCGGCCGCCGGAAAGATCGAACACGCCGCCGGTGGTAAATGAGCAATCCTCACTGGCCAACCACGCGACCAGCGCGCCGGCTTCCTCCACTTCGCCAAAGCGGCCCATGGGGATTTTGCTGAGCATGTAATCAATATGCTGCTGGGTAATCTGTTTGAGAATATCGGTTTGGATCACGGCGGGGGTGAAGCAGTTCACGCAAATGCCGTCCTGTGCTAGCTCCTTACCGAGACTCTTGGTAAGGCCGATCACGCCGGCCTTGGCGGCGCTGTAGGCGCTGGCGTTCGGGTTGCCCTCCTTGCCGGCAATCGAGGCGGTATTAATAATGCGGCCGTATCCACGTTCGCGCATGTGCGGCACCACGGCGCGACAGCAGATGAACACCGCGTTCAGGTCCACATCAATCACCCGTCGAAATTCCTCCACCGGATATTCCCACGTCTTATAATTACCGCCCGCAATGCCGGCGTTGTTACAGAGAATATCAATGTGCCCGAGGGAGCTGATGGTGCCTTCGGTCGCAGCCGCCACCGCATCGGCATCGGTAAGCTCGACCGTCTGCGTATTCACCGTGCCGTGCTCGGACAAGCCGGCCTTGGCCTTGGCGGCCGCCTCGGGATCCACATCCCACACACTCACGCTGGCACCTGATTGAAGCAGCCGCTGGGCGATCGCATAGCCAATCCCGCGCGCACCGCCCGTCACCACGGCATTCCGACTCGAAAGATCAATCTGGTTCATGGGCGGGAGATTACGAGGGGATGACCAATTGTCCAAGGTTCAATGCCCAATTTGCTTGGACATTGGCCATGGATCATTGGAGATTGCCCTATGCACCACATCGTACTCGTCACCGTGCCGAGTCTGGACGTAGCCCGCCAACTGGCCGCCGGCATCCTCGAACGCCGCTTGGCCGCCTGCGCCAACCTCGTGCCCGGCGTGGAATCGCATTACTGGTGGGAAGGCAAAATCTGCCAGGAAAACGAGATCCTGATGATCCTCAAAACCACCGAGGTACGCCTGGCCGAATTGGAAACCCATGTCCTGGAGGTGCATCCGTATGACACCCCCGAATTTGTCGCTTGGCCTCTTCCCACTGGCAGCGCGCGCTATCTCGAATGGCTCACTGCCAACACCGCTGACAGTGAATGAGCCACCCTTGACATCCGTCTCACCCCCACTAGATTCGCCGCGTATGAAAGGGACTTTGTTCATGTTGGGAAGTCTGCTGTTGGCGCCGGTATTATGGGCGCAGCCAGCCAACGCCAACGCAATCAAAGCCGTGGTGGGCGGCCGGATCATCATCACTCAATGGGACGTGAATCGGGAAGCCCGCCTGACGCGTCTTGACCCGGCCTTGGCGCAAAAAAAACTGGAGCAGGACGCGCTCTTGGTGATGAACATCAAGAGCCAAAAAAATTATGTTGAACCGGCAGGTCTGGGGGAATTGCTGATGCGGAATGAAATCAAGAACCGATACGACAACAGTCGCAACCAAATGATCGCCGACCTGCGCGTTCAGGGTAAAACGGTCCAGCAACGCGAGTCGGAGCTGGTCGATGACTGGATTTTACGCCAGGCCGAACGCACCGTGCGCCAAGCGGTGCAAGTATCGCCGGCGGCCATCAAGCAGTACTATGTCGAACATCCGGACCTCAACAACAAGGGCCTTACCGTAGATCTCTACGCCATTCGTATTCCGCGGACCGAAGACGGCATGACGATTGCCAAGGCGCAGGAGTTAAAGAACGGCATTCAGTCGCTGGACGATTTCAAGAAACTCGCCGACGAACGCAGCGTGCCGCGCGGCGGGCATCGCGGGTTGGTGCACAAGGATGATCAACGCGAGTTCAGCGACGAAATTGCTGCGGAGGTTTTTCTGATGGAGGAGAAGGAAACGGCGCTTGCCTTTGACGACCAAGCCTACTACCTCCTGCACGTGGCCCAGCAATGGAACAAATATGAGATCCCGATCGATCAGGTGAATGAACTGATTGAAGCGCGTTTGGGGCAGGAAATATTTGAGCACCAAATGGAACGAAAACTCAATCGTTTGCGCCGTGAGATTCACGTCTATTATCCGCGTGGCTCGTTCATGATTAAAAACTAACTGGCGCGTCAATGAACATTCACCGGTTCCTCGCCCTCATACTGATTTTGCCGTTGAGCCTTTTGGCGGACGCGGATTTGGAGGCTATTCGCAAAAAAGCAGAACAAGGCGATCCCGAAGCCGTCTACGAATGGGCCGAAGCCCTGTACTGGGGCCGCAGCGGGAAACATGACCTTGCGCAGGCGGGCGACTTTGCTCTGGTGGGCGCCCTGAAAAAGAATCCACTCGCCCAGTATCGCTACGCCATCCAGCAACTGCTCGGTCAAGGCGTGGAGCAGGACGTCAAGGCGGGGTTCGAGCAGCTGCACGCCTCCGTACCCGGTCTGCAAAAGCTCGCGGAGCAAAACAATGCGGATGCCCATTTCAAGCTAGGCAAGCTCTATCAACTCGGCTTGATCAATTCCAACAACTTCAACCCGGATGATCAGCGGGCGCTGGAAAGTTTCCGCGCCGCCGCTGCTCAAGGCCATGTCCAGGCCGCCTTTTTGGCCGGCCAAATGTTCCGGCTGGGGTTGGGCACGGAAAAGGATGTGGTACAGGCTCGTGAACTCTTGAAGACCTCCGCGGCGGCCGGCTCCGTCGCTGCGGCGTTTCAATTGTTTGACATGCATTATTCGGCTGGCGGCGAAGTGGTCTCTGAAACCAACGCCTTGGTTTACTTGAAACAAGCGGCCGAAGCCGGTTTGCGCGAAGCGGAATATCTCTATGGCAACACCGTTGGCGAAGGCCGACTGGGGTTGAAGCCAGATCAAAAAGCCGCGCTGCCGTGGATGCGCAAGGCCGCCTACCAAGGCCAAGCCCGTGCGCAGTTTTTACTGGGACTGTTGTATTCCACCGGCGGCACGGAAGCAGGGCTTAAACTGAATCTCAAGGAAGCCTTTTATTGGTTAACTTTGGCCAGTCGGGCCGAAGATGCCAAGACGGCTAAGAATGCCTCTGACCGATTGGTGTCTGTGAAGAAAGAGTTGGATCCGCTGGATCAACTCGATCAACTCACGCGAGTTGGCGAGTATAAGCCCAAACTCAGCCTGACAACTTTTAACACCACGTTGGGATTGGAAAATGCCAGCCTGGCCATCAGTCAATCGCTGCGGTTGGACAACCTGACCTTCGCGGCCGAAGGCGACGACCCGGATGCTATGTTCAGCCTCGGGATGTTCCACCTCGATCAACGCCAGCCACAACCGGCCCTCGAATGGCTCAAGAAAGCGGCCGGGAAAAAACACGCCGAAGCCATCGAGGCATTAGGCGAGGAATATATTAGCGGTAGCTTCGGAGAACCTGATTTTGAGGAGGGCGCCAAATGGCTCAAGCAAGCCGCCAGCCAGGGAAGTTTGCCGGCGCAAACCCGCTTGGGCAGCCTTGCCTTGACCGGGAAATTTCCCGGCACCAAACCCGCTGAGGCCGTCCGGTGGTTTCGGCCCGCGGCCGAACAGGGCTATGCCGAGGCTCAGACCCGTTTGGGGGGATTGCTCTGGCAAGGAGATGTCGTCAAACAAGACCTCAAAAATGGTATGATGTGGATGCGCAAAGCGGCTGATCAACGCTATGCCTTTGCGGAAGCTTCGCTGTCCACCATGTACGCTCAGGGACTCTTGGGCGATGAGCCGGATTTTACGGAATCCGCCAAATGGGCCCGGCGCGGGGCGATGCAGGGCGACGCGCTTGCGCAACGGACCTTGGGCCTTTTGTATCTCGAAGGCAAAGGCGTGTTGGAAGCCAAACTGCCCAAGCGCCTCGATCACAAACGCCTCGCCTACAAATGGCTTACCCTCGCCCAACGCGGCGGTGTGCAGGGGCTTGATCCGGCACTCAATGTGTTGCGCAAGGAACTTCAGGCCAGCGACATTAACAACGCTCTTGCGGAGGCCAGCCAGTTTGTTCCCGTGGTGTTGTATGATCCCAACAACACCGGTCAAACCGCGACCCAAACTGATCTCAAAACCATTTTGAAAAATGCCGCCGCCGGCCAGGCGCAAGCCCAACTGGACCTCGCACGCTTGTACGCCGAGGGCGATGGCGTAGAGCAAAGCCCCGTTGAAGCCTACAAATGGTTCACGCTCGCCTTCAATCAGGGCCTCGAGGAAGCCCTCACCGAACGTTCCAAACTCATCAAGGCGAACGGCATGGGGTTGGACGACATCATTGCCGCCAAAAAACTTGTGCGCGCTTTCAAACCCAACAAGTGATGAAGCTCGCCGGGTTAGCCATTGGAATCCTCTTGGCGGCCGGCCAGGTATGGGCGGCGGACCTCAACGCCACGCTCAAGAAGGCCAAGTCCGGAGATGTTATCAGCCAATATCAACTCGCCGAACATTACGCCGAGGCAGACGGCGTGGATCAAGATTACGAGGAAGCTCTGAAGTGGGCCCGTCAAGCTGCCGATCAAGGCAACGCAAAGGCCAAATATCGAATGGCGTCTATTTTATTCCTGGGTGTCACCGGAGAGGCACGCCAGCCAGAGGCCCTGCAGCTCTTTCGGGAATCAGCTGAGGGGCTGGAAAAGCTCGCGGAGGAAGGCGATGCCGATGCGCGGGCCAAGCTGGGCATTCTCTGTGCCCGGGGAATCGGCGTAGAAAAGGATGTTGAACGTGCCGCTAAACTATTCACCCAAGCCGCCGAGGCTGGCGTGGTTAAGGCACAGGTTGATTTGGCCGGCGCTTATTTGCTGGGAAACGGCGTGGGACGCAACGCCACCACTGCCGGCGAATGGTTCACCAAGGCCGCCAAGTCCGGACATGGCCAGGCGCAGGTACAACTCGGTATGCTGTGCATTCAAGGTACTGGCCGCGAGCAGGATATTGATCAGGGCATGAATTGGCTGCGCAAAGCGTCGGCACATCGCAATCCGGAGTTTTCTAAACAAGCGAAGAGTTTGCTGGATCGTTTGGAGGATTCCCCGCCCAAATTGGGCCCGGACATGAAAGCCCTGCGCCAGCGCGCCCAGAAGGGTGAACTCAAGGCGCAGCTTGAGCTGGCGCAACGCCACGAAATCGGCGCCGGCTTACCGGTTAATGAGGCCGCTGTTCGTCAGTGGTTGAACGCCGCTACTCTGCAAGGATCGGCCGCCGCCGCACATCGGTTGGGCGGCATCCTGATGCTGGGCCGCGGCGCAGTGAAAAAAGAACCGGCCTTGGCCGCAAGCTACTGGAAGCTGGCGGCGGAGTTGGGTTATGGCGGCGCACAGGTGGATTATGCAGTGGCCTGTGCCAAGGGCGATGGTCTGGAGAAGAATATGCCCGAAGCCTACTACTGGGCCTTGATTGCCCGGCGCGGCAATACCTCCGAGGAGCAGGAACGTAACCTTCGGGCCTTGCAAGGTGTGATTACCAGCGGTCTGGAGCCGGAGAAAATACTTAGCGGCCTAACCCGTTCCCGCTCATGGAAGGCACCTGCTGATGAGAAAGCCAAATTGCGCTGGGTGAAGGCACAGTTTGGCAACACGGGCGCGCAGTTGGAGCTTGGAAAATCGCTTGTAGAAAGCCGCCCCCGTGAAGCTCTGAAATGGCTGAAGTTGGCTGCCGCCGCCAAAGAAAAGGGCGCGGCAGCAACTGCCAAGGAATTGGCCGGGACACTATCCAAAAAGGAAATAGATCAGGTTCAGGCCGCAGTGAAGGCGTTTAAGCCTTTGAAATAATCAGCGCTGGCGGGCCAAGCTGCGCGTTCGCCAGAATTGCGAGGCCGGCTCCAGTTTCGAAGAATCGGTGTCGTAGCGGTAGGAAAGCTTCTTGAGCTTCGGCAAATTTCTTAGGAAATCAATTTCACCATGGTCCCGCGGCAGGGTGAGCACCTCCAGATCTGTGCACTTGGCCAATGGCGTGAGATCGCGCAATTCCGTGCAGCCATCCAATCGCAATTCTCGCAGTGGCAAACCGGCTAGGGCAGATAGGTCGCGCACGGGCGTGCTGTCCAAATGTAGGGTTTGCAGTGGCATCTTTTGTAAGGGCGACAAATCACGCGCGCGTGTGCCGCTCAAGTGCAAATGCACCAGCGGCGCGCCTTTCAGCGACTCAAGATTTTCCACCGGCGAATAGGCGATGGTGAGCGATTGCAGCGGACGGCCCTGCAGCGGGCTGAGATCGGTGACTGCTGTGTACGCTAGGGACAGTTGCCGGAGCGGCATCATGCGCAGTGCCTTTAACTCCTTCACCTGTGTTTGCCAGAGGTTCATGGAATATACAGGTAATCGGGTGAAGGGGGTGAGATCCTTTACCTTGGAACTACCAAGATTGATCTTGAGGTAGCCATGCTCATCGCGACTGGCGCGACCGGGAAGACCGAGCTGGCGTAGGGCGGCTTGGGCGCTGTTCCAGGAATTGGTTTTCTCGGCGGCAATTTGGCTGAGCGTGTAGCGCGCATCCAACGACATGCCCCGACGGTGTTGCCAGTGATACACGGCGCCCAAGGCATGCAACGGCAGGGAGCCGGCACCATAGGTTTGGGCCAATTTGTTACAGAACGGCCCGGCTTGGGCGGTGAACTTGTTGGCCTCATCCAGTTTTTCCGTCTGTCGAATAGCCTCGGAGGCGGCGGACGGACGATGGAGTGCCAATTGCACGCGGGCGAGGCGTTGCCAGTGCTCGGGCTGTTGAGGGTCCAATTCCGTGGCCAATTGCGCCGGGGCTAGGGCATCTGGAAACAGGCCGCGTGCCATCAATTTACCGGCCAATGCGTGGCTGCCGGGTGCGGCTGATTTATATTGGGCGAGGGTTTCTTCTTGTTCCTTGGTGGCATGATGGGTGTGGAGGGCGAAGCCCAGCACTAACAGAATAATCACGCTCCAGGCTGCCGCCAGCGTGGCATGGCGTTGGAGGGAGAGGCGCATTTGGCGGAAAAACCCAGCGTGTTCAGCAGCCGGCGCATAGCCCGCGGTATAGGCGGAGACATCGCGTTGGAGCGAGTGAACATCGGCATACCGCCGGGCCGGTTTTAGGGCCAATGCCTGCATGGCCACGGCTGAAAGGGCCTCAGGCACCTGATGGTCCGGGCAATGCAGGAGCACATTGGTGTCGCGCGAATCTTGGGAGCGCTGGGTCGGCGGCGTGATGCGGCCGGTCTTGATGCGTTCCATGACCTTGGCATCCGCGCTGCTCCCGGTGATGGGTGGTCGCAAGGCAAGGATGTTGTATAGAATGGCGCCGAGTGAATAAATATCCGTGCGTTCGTTGATGGCATCCAGTCGGCCTTCAGCTTGCTCGGGGGCCATGAAACTGGGCGTGCCCATGACCGTGCCGTAACGGGTGCCTTCGGTTGTGCCAGTGGGGGGATCACTGTCTGGTGCTTTTTCCAGTTGGCTCAGGATTTTGGCAATGCCCCAATCCATGACCAATACTTCCCCGAATTCGCCGATCATGATGTTGGCCGGCTTGAGGTCCCGGTGAATGATGCCTTTGGAATGGGCATAGGCAACGGCATCGCAGGTTTTGCCAAAGATATCGAGCAGCCGCGCGAGCGGATAACGATCGACGGTGGTTGATTGACCCTGACGCAATCCGTGCAGCACTTCCTTGAGGGTGGTGCCGCGCACAAATTTCATGGCGTAATAATTGCGCCCTTGAGCATCCACGCCGAGATCGTGGATTGGTACAATATGCGGGTGATCCAGTCGTCCGAGGACGAGGGCTTCCTGAGTGAAGCGGTTGGAGAGATCGGGGTTGGCGGCAATCTCAGGCGTCATCACCTTGAGGGCCACGTGCCGTTGGAGTTGGTGATCGAGGGCCAGATACACTTCTCCCATGCCCCCTTTGGCCAGTTGCCGGGAAATCTCGTAGCGCTGGGTGGGTGGGTCGGGAGTAGGTTCGGCGGCGGCGGTGTTTTCCAGCAGAGTCAGCTCGAGCGTGGTGCGGCCCAGAGTAATGGTCTGGCCGGGTTGTACGCGGATCTTACCAGAGATTTGGCGGTTATCGACAAGGGTCCCATAACGACCGCCGATATCCTCTATGGCGCAACCTTCGGGGGTGACGGTGAGTTGAGCGTGTTTGCGGGAAACGTCGGGGCTGGCGAGGTGAATGGAGCACGCGGGATCGCGGCCGATGGGGTAATCGCCCGGAATCAGATCAAAAGTAGCCAAAGTTTGGCCGCCGCTGGACGCGGTCAACTGAACGACTGGCGTCGCCATGGGAACCTCCTTGCCGCGTCGTGCCCACCACGCGGGAGAATCAACTTAGCGGGAAAAAAGTGGAATGTCGAGCGGGAACGGGATGGGTTTGGCATTGATTTGAAATTGAATCTGGGTATGCTCTGCACCCCCATTTAGCACCCCATGCGGCAAATCCCAACCATTGCCCTAAACGCTTTCATGGAACTCGTGCGTCAGCCGGTGTTCCTGTTGTTGTTTACGATCTCGCCATTGATCATGATTATCCTGGCGGCGGTGCCGTATTTTGGTTTTGGCGGCACGGACATGGGGCCGGTGAATTTCGATATCAAAATGGTCAAGGACGGGGCCTTGACGGTGATGTTTGTGTCCGGCCTGTTTGCTGCGGTGATCTGCGCTTCCTCTTCATTGAGTCAGGAAGTTTCTACAGGAACGGCACTGGCTGTGTTGGCTAAGCCGGTTGGGCGGATGCATTTC
>DPAW01000357.1 GCA_003517285.1 Verrucomicrobiales bacterium | reverse complement strand
TTGTCGCCGTGCCTTCGGGAATCACTGAGGTAGAACGACGCGCAGTTGAGGATTCCGTGACCCGCGCCGGTGCCAGCGAATTTTACCCCATCAAACAACCCCTCGCCTCCGCCATTGGTGCCGGTCTACCCGTGGCCGAACCAGCCGGAAACATGGTCGTGGATATCGGCGGCGGCACCGCCGAAATCGCCGTGATCTCACTGGCCAATATCGTGCAGGCCACCAGCCTGCGCGTCGGGGGCGACCAATTTGACAGCGCAATTATCAACCACATGAAACGCGCGCATAACCTTTTGATCGGCGAACGTACCGCCGAGGAAATCAAACTGAAAATCGGATCCGCCTTCCCTTTGGAGGACGAACTCACCATGGAGGTAAAAGGCCGTGACCTAAGCCAAGGCCTGCCACGCACCCTCACCGCACGGTCCGAGGAAATTCGGGACGCCCTTCGGGAACCGCTCACCGCCATCCTCGAATCCATCCGCCAAATCCTCGAGCAATGTCCACCGGAACTTTCCGGCGACCTCGTGGACCGCGGCATTGTGATGGCCGGCGGCGGTGGACTCCTGCGCGGCATCGACCGATTGGTGGCCAAGGAAACCCAGTTGCCCGTGACCATCGCGGAAGATCCTCTGATCTCCGTGGCCAACGGCACCGGCAAGGTGTTGCAAAACATCGACTACTGGCGTAACGCCTCAGCCAACGCCTGATTGATTTCCTCGCCATTCGTTTGCCCCGCCCTTCGGGGAAATGAACAACCGGCCATACATCATCGCAACCGGCCTCGTGCTGCTGCTGGCAATAGTGTTTTTTAACCTATCGCCTGACAGCTCTGCGCGCCTCAAGCGTGTGCTCGCCAGCTTTCATATCCCACTTTATTCCGCGCAAAAAACCGTCGAAGCCACCGGTGAAATCCTTGTGGATCAAGCCGCCCCCCGCGAGGTGCTCCTACAGGAAATCCACGAACTGAAACGCCAAAACCAAATCCTCGAACTACGCCTCGGCCAAACCCGATCCTTGGAACGCGAAAACCGTTCCCTACGCGAGCAACTCGAACTCCGACCCAAGCCCGAGTGGAACCCGCGTCTCACCCGCATCGTTGGGCGGGATCCCGCCAACTGGTGGCGCTCTGTACTGATTGATCTCGGCACCAAGGCCGGCGTTCGTGTAGACATGCCAGTTATGTCCAGCCAAGGTCTTGTAGGGCGCGTTCAAGAAGTACATGACCATCGCTCTCGCGTCGCGCTACTAGGCGATCCGGCCTGCCGCATCTCCGTAACCATCGAAGCCACCGGCGAAAGCGGCATCATCAGCGCCAGCGGCGGCACTGTGTTTGATCCCACTCTTGTCAAGCTGCTCTATCTCCCAGCCAACACAGAAGCCCGTGCCGGTGACCAGCTTTACACCAGCGGCTTGGGTGAAATATTTCCCCGCGGTATCCCTGTCGGCAAACTTACCGCCGTGACTGCCGCTCCCGGCGCACTCACCACGCAAGCCAGCGTAAAACTCGCTGTGAACTCCTCCAAACTTAACGAAGTGTGGGTTCTTATGCCATGAAAGGGTTCTTTACTCTCACCATTTTGTTGACCGCCCTGACCTCGATTTACGCGGCTTCCGCCTGGCATCTTCCCCGCCAACTTACTGGCGCCCAATTGGATCCATTGCCCGCGCTCATGTTGGTCGTGGCCCTGCGCGCCCCCATCTCCGCGGTCACTGCATTGGCCATCGGCGGCTCACTCCTGCAAAGCGCCTTATCTTCAGGGCCAGTGGGGGCATCGCTAGTTCCGCTTTACGCCCTCGGATTGGTTGTGCATCTCAATGCCCACAGTCTTTCCCAATACCATATTGGCCCACGCTTCGCTCTCGGTGCCATCGCCGGGGGAGTGGTTCCGGCACTCACGTTGGGTTTACTGGTGCTCTCAGGCCATGAACCGCTCGTCGGCTGGTTTACACTCTGGCAATGGTCTGTTGGAATTCTGGGCAGCGGAATTTTTGCCGTGCTCTTTTTCCCACTGCTCGAATGGCTAGATCAATCCGTGGAGGAACAACCTCTGGCCGCACCCTACGACACCACAACCCGTATTGTGCGAGGCACTCGATTCCATGGATAGCCCGGGAGCCCAACGCGATAGAGACTCCCGCGTGTACCACGTGGGCGCTTGCCTGCTCTTGGGCACAGCCCTGCTCCTTGGAGGTCTCTGGTATGTGCAGGTAGCAACCGCGTTGGTGTACATGGAAGACCAGGAAACCCAATCCATGCGCACCGTGCGAGTGCCGGCTGTGCGTGGCAGCATTCTGGATATTCACGGCCGACCACTGGCTTTCGATCAGCCGACGTTTGTGGTGAACGCCTATCTCGAAGAGCTTCGTCATCATTTCCGCGAGGAATGGCGGAGCAGCCAACCGGAACACGATTTGTCCACTGAGGAAAGTGCCCTACTGGAAATCGAAGTCCGCCATCGCGTGGTTCGGCGGTTCACTCAACAACTCGGCCTCAGCCAAGCCATGGATATTTCCCCGGCGGACATGCAAAACCATTTTGTGAATCAACGCGCCCTGCCCTTGCCGGTGGTCTCCGAATTGTCCCCCACCAATGTCGCCCGATTCATGGAGAACAACTGGAAAGTGCCTGGCCTCGAATTAGAAGTCACCCCTCAACGCCATTACCCCTCGGTGAATGTCGCTCACCTCGTTGGTCATCTGCGTCGCGACAACCGAAGTGAACAGGATCATTTAAACTACAACTATCGCTTGCCCGATTATTCCGGCAAACTCGGCCTCGAAAAAACATTTGACGCCTTTCTCCGTGGCCAACCCGGCACACGCGCTGTGAAGGTAAACAATCGCGGCTATCGTCAGGCTGAAAGCACCCCGGTTCCTTCTCAACCCGGAAGCAACGTGGTGCTCACACTTGATTTTGAAATCCAAAAGGCCGCCATGGAAGCCCTGGAAAATGGTCTTGGCGAAATCGGCCTTAAAGCCGGCTCTGCCGTAGTGACCGAGGTTCATTCCGGTGATGTGGTGGCCATGGTTTCCGCCCCCGTATTCGACCCCAACGAATTTACGCCGGGCATCAGTCATGTGCTTTGGAACCAATACCTTACGAACAGGCCTTCACCCCTGTTGTTCCGAGCCACACAGGAACGCTATCCGCCCGGCTCCATTTTCAAGATTATCTCCGGTTTGGCCGCATTGGAAAACGGTCTGAACCCCGGCGTGCATGTCCAATGCCGAGGCAGTTACCGAATTGGCCGGCGACGAATCAAGGATACTGCCAGCCCGGGACTCTATGACTTTAAGCGCGCATTTAAGAAATCCAGTAATTATTATTTCATCCATCAGGCGGTGGCGGAAAACCACGGGATCGAACACATCATCCGGATGGCGCGCCAATTCCATCTCGGCGAACGCACCGGATTGTTACCTGAACAGGAGGTCGCTGGCCAGCTTCCCTCGCCCGAACGCATCCGCAAAGGCTGGAGCGAGGGGGACACCGCAAACATCTGCATAGGCCAAGGCGAGATTACAGTGACCCCTTTGCAAATGGCGCTCATGGTTTCCACTGTGGCCAATGGTGGCACGTCTTATTATCCACGTTTGGTAGATCGCATAGAATCACCGGACCCCAATGAACGCCAGGCCGTCCGGCAATTTCCCCGCGCAAGGGTCCGGAGCAGATTGTTTGTGAAACAGGAAAGCCTCGCGATTGTGCAGGAAGCCATGTACGCGGATGTAGCCGAAGAGGAAGGGACGGGACGATCCGCGGCGATTGAAGGCTATGATGTGTGCGGCAAGACTGGCACCGCCGAGGTGCGGGGAGGCGGCAAGATCACTTGGTTTGCCTCTTACGCACCGTACGATAAGCCCCGTTACGCGGTGGTAGTAATGGCCGAAAACGGC
>DPAW01000371.1 GCA_003517285.1 Verrucomicrobiales bacterium | reverse complement strand
GGATCAATGGGCGTGGCGGGATTGACCACGACCGCCACGGCGTCGATGCCGCGCTTCAGGGTTTTGAGGCCGAACAAAATGTTGCTGAGGGTCACGGTTTCCTTGTCGACCCGCAGCAGTTTACCCTCGCTGAAAGTGCCGTCGATGCGCAGCACACCGGCGGGTTTGTCGACCAGTTCACGAGTTTCAAAAATGGACAGTGGCCGGAGGAACAAGGTGCTGACAGTTTGGCGTTCGAGTTTGGTTTCACCAAACTGGATATGGTTACGGTTCACGTGATTGACGGTTTGGGCGAGAAACGATCCGTCCATAGTCAGAATGCCGGCGGACGGGATGGCGGTGTCCGCTGGATGCCAGGAAGGAGCCTGCGGGTCGGGCAGGGCGGTGAGCGGCTGGCGATTCAGACCGGGGCCTGACCAATCCAAAGTGAGATTCTCCCGGGCACCGGATTGCGCGGGAGTGGCCAGTTGCGCGTACGTCATCTGGAACGAATGCGAGCCGGCTGTAAGCCGCACGGCTTTGCCGCTGGTAACCGGGCGGGTGTTGATCTTCAGTTCGGTGGCGGCGTCGGCACTGATATTGAAAGTGTAGTCGCCATCCTGTGCCACGTTCAATTTGCCGCGATACACCAGGCCCATGCCCATGACGCGGAGTTGGACGTTGCGAAGTTCTCCCTGAAAATGATGATCATTACGGTATAAACCCAAACCCGAGCGGCGTTGATCGAAGCCAACGCTCAATCCTTCCGGCGGTCGGGCGGGCAACATGCCGGGTGCCTCCACCCGAGCGGCTTCGCGATCATCAACCGTGAGTACCAGTTGCATGTCGCGACGGAATTCAGCCAGCACCTTGACCGGTTCGTGCAGGGGGAATGGCAGTTGATCGCGCGCAATGGTGTTTTCATTTTTGATGCGCGTTACAAAATTCAAATGACCATTTTGCAGATACAACGCCATGCCGTTTTGATTGCCGCCTTGCGCCACCAAGACACCATCGCCCAGGGCCATCACGGTGGCGCTGATGGTAAAGGGCCGACCCTCGATCGGCGGAGCGCTCCATCGATCCATGGTGTCGCCGTGGTTTAATCGGAAAATCCGGTTGGCTCCGTCGAGTTCCAACGGAGACAAGTCGAGGCGGTTGGTGGACATGGTGCCGCTCTTGTCGATCGAGAGCTGGGTGAAATTCGGAAGGGCGTTCCAGTTGCCCTGATATAAATTGAAGGTGACTCCACTGAGCCCGGGTTGTAGGGCATTGGATTCAAAGATAATCCGTTGGACCTGCTCGGGCGGCAGGGTTTGGCCGGCGATTTGCACCTGACCATTTTGGGCGATTTGGGCTTTGCCCACTAGAATGGAACCATTCTGGGTGGTCACCTGATCCGCCGCAACGGTCAGGCCGGCGAACAGAGCGCCGGCAATGATAGGAAAGGGCAATTTCATTAGAGGCCGTCCTCAAGCAGGAATAAGTCTAGAAATTGTGGGCAGGTGTTCAAGGAATCATTTGTCACAACGAGCGGAATTCGCTTAACTCTCTCTCGTGCGATTTGCGGTTCTCATATCGATTTTGATGCTGGGCGGGCTTCTGTCTGCGGCGCCCCGGCACAATAGCCAGAATGCGCAGGCGGCTATTGCGGTGGCTCTGCACAGTGCGGCGGGTAAGCCAGTGGATATTGACCTGACCCCTGAGGATTATCGCAAGATCGAACGGGTGGGTTTGGCTAGAAAGGATGTGACCGACCTGACGCCATTGACGCAGCTGCCCAATCTCAAACATCTGTGGGTGCACAATAACCGGATAAATGATCTGACGCCTGTGGCGCAGCTGGAGAATCTAGAGTCGCTTTATCTCGATCACAACCAAGTTACGGACCTCACGCCGCTTAGCCAATGCGCCAAGCTCCGCGTGTTGTATCTGAACAATAACCGGCCGACCGATATCAAGGCGCTGGCGAACCTGCGTCAGCTGGAGGTGCTGAGCCTGTGGCTATCCCAAATACAAAGCCTCCAAGGGCTGGAAGGGCTCACGCAGCTCAAGCGCTTGGTGGTATATGGGAACCGCATTACGGACGTGAAGCCGTTGGCTAATCTGCGCGAATTGCGGCACTTGGATTTGACTCAAAACCAGATCGAAAATCTGGGGCCATTGGCCAATCTAACCAAGCTCGAATCACTGACGCTCAACCAAAACCGCATCACGGATTTGTCTCCGTTAGTGAATTTAAAATCCCTGCGTGTGTTGAGGCTGCAGAACAACCAAGTCGTGAACCTGCGTCCACTGACGGCGCTGGCGCAGCTGAAAGAATTGAATCTCGGCAGCAACAAGATCGTGGGATTGGATGGTTTGGAGGCGATGAAAGCTCTGCGTACGCTGCATCTCACCGGCAATCAGATTGCCAACCTGCAACCGCTTTTTAAACTGGTGGGCTTGCGCGAGTTGGAATTGGTGCATAATGGCCAGTTGTATTATCCCGAGGTGGCTCAGTTGCAGGAGGTGTTGCCGCGCACGCAGATCAACCACAACGCCACGCAAACGAAGATTCAGTTTATCAATAAAACCAGTGAACCGGTTGTGGTGCGCTGGGTGGATTTCAGTGGGGAGCTGCAAACCTATCAGGACAATCTGCGGCCGGAGGAAGGGTACGCGCAGAATACCTATGTGGGACACCAGTGGGTGTTGTTCAATAAGGCGGGCAAAGAGCTCGGTCGTACTTTTGCCACTGGAAAGATTGTGGTTTGGGAAATCTATGCCGAGGGGATCAAGGCCGGGCCATTCCGGAAGCTGCCAACGAAACGTCGCGAAGAATAAGGGCGATTACAGAACGGCTTGGACCACAGCCTTTTGGGTTCGGCCTCCTAATTCCAGGGAACCTTTCGCTCCGGCCTCCAGTCCCATGATCTGACTGCCCAAAGGAGATTCTGGCGTGATGACCAGTACCTCGGTGCCGTCTATCTCAATCTCCGTGCCGCCGGCAGTGGGGCCGACAAAGTACCATTCCACAAATCCATCCTGTTGCAGTTCGATCAGGGAACCGATTTCAACGGCATCTGATGCAGGTTGCTCCTTGAGCCCCTCAAAGGCCTCTAGAGCTGATTCCAGTTCTGCCACCTTATTGGCTTGGCCGGCCGCGAGATAGGAGGCCTCTAGGCCACGGGTGTCGTATTTGTTTTCCGCGCGGTTTTCTTCAGCCGTCGCTTCGGCGTGGGAGAACTTTGCGGCCCGGACATACGTCTCCAACTCTGACCGGAGTACTTCCAAAATCTTCTGAATGACCGCCGCTTTGTTCATGCCAAACTGGGATGGGCTCGTCCTCCTTTAGTTGTCGTATTTACTATCCCAAATTCAGATTAGTATCGGTCACCGCACCTTGGGAGGCGCTGGTGGTGAGGTGGGCGTACTTGGCGAGGACGCCAGTGGTGTAGTTGGGTTTGGGCTTTTTCCAGGACGCCGTGCGGCGCTTGAGTTCGGCCTTGGAGATGCCGAGCTTCAGCTCGCGGCTTTTGGCGTCGATGGTGATTTTGTCGCCGTCCTCCACCATGGCCAGCGGGCCACCATTGTAGGCTTCGGGTGTGATGTGACCGACCACAAATCCGTGTGTGCCGCCGGAGAAACGGCCGTCGGTAATAAGCGCCACGTCGTCGCCGAGGCCGGCACCCATGATGGCGCCCGTGGGACCAAGCATCTCTCGCATACCCGGGCCGCCCTTGGGTCCTTCGTAACGGATCACGATCACATCGCCTTTCTTGACCTTGCCGGCGAGGATCGCCTTCATGGCTTTTTCCTCGGAATCAAACGGACGCGCCGTGCCGGTGAAGCTCAGGCCTTCCTTACCGGTTATCTTGGCCACGGCGCCTTCGGGGGAGAGGTTACCGTAGAGCACCACGAGGTGGCTGTCTTTCTTGATCGGTTTCTTGAGCGACTGAATGATCTTCTGCCCTTTGGGATAAGGCTTCACGCTTCGGAGATTTTGCGCGAGCGTTTTGCCGGTGACCGTCATGCAATCACCGTGTAACAGGCCGGCTTTCAGGAGTATCTTCATCATCGGTTGAATGCCGCCGATAGCGACGAGTTCGCTCATCAAATATTTACCGCTTGGCTTGAGGTCGGCAATCACCGGCACCTTCTTGCCGATGCGCGTGAAGTCGTCAATCGAGAGCTTTACGTTAGCCGCGCTGGCCATAGCGAGCAGATGGAGCACGGCGTTGGTGGAGCCGCCAAGGGCGATGACCACAGTGATGGCATTTTCGAATGCCTTCTTGGTCATAATGTCGCGCGGCTTGATGTCGTACTTCAAGAGATTCAAAACCGCGGCGCCGGCTTTCTGAGAATCCTTTTTCTTGGCCGTACTCACTGCCGCCTGAGCGCTGCTGCCCGGCAGGCTCATGCCCATCGCTTCGATGGCGCTGGCCATGGTGTTGGCGGTGTACATGCCGCCACAGGAACCGGGGCCGGGAATGGCGCAGCTTTCAATCTTTTGCAGGCCCTTGTCGGTGAGCTTGTCATTGGCGTGCGCGCCGACAGCCTCGAACACGGACACGATATCCAGCTTGCGCGTGTCACCGTTAATGCAGCCGGGAAGAATGGTGCCGCCGTACACAAAGACGCTCGGGCGATTCATGCGCGCCATGGCCATCACGCAGGCTGGCATATTCTTGTCGCAACCGCCAATGGCGACGAAACCATCCATGCATTCGCATCCGACCACCGTCTCAATGGAATCGGCAATCACCTCTCGGCTCACGAGCGAATACTTCATGCCCTCCGTTCCCATGGAAATTCCATCGGAGATAGTGATGGTGTTGAAGATAATCGCCTTGCCGCCAGCCTTGTTGGCGCCACGCTCAGCCTCCTGCGCGAGCAGATCAATGTGCATATTGCACGGGGTGACATTACTCCAGGTGGATGCCACACCGACAATAGGTTTGCCGAAATCGCCAGCCTTAAAGCCAGTGGGGTAGAGCATCGCCCGGCTGGGAGCGCGGTCCGGTCCATCCAGCATGACGGCCGAGTGAGGACGAAGATTGGGCTGTTTCTTGGCTTTCTTGCTCATGAGCGCGGTTGTTTTGGCTTTAAAACACCTTAAAATCAAGCCAAACAGGGGTTTTTAGCAGTCGATATCTTGACCCAGTGAATGATTTCAGCGATAATCCGATGACATTTCAGGGGGCGTTCTGGATTCGACTGTGTGGACGCGTCATGAATTGCATGCCGAGGATGGTTTGGAACCTCGTAAATCAGCCTTACCAAAAATCAACTGCCAACGAAGAATTGGCTCTCGCGGCCTAATTAATCCGCGACGTCTGCCCCTTGACGCCGACTAGGGGGTGCAGGCGACGACAGACGGCTAGGGGATCTGCGGAGATCGCGCGCATTGAACCGAAACTTTTTTCATGCGTACTAGGTTGTGGGATTTGTGTCCGGTCATTATCCCGCCACCGAAAAACGAATCCGGACTAAGCATGTAGAGGTTCATGGTTAATTTACTCAGGACGCGGGTTCAATTCCCGCCGCCTCCACCA
>DPAW01000315.1 GCA_003517285.1 Verrucomicrobiales bacterium | reverse complement strand
CGGCGCCTTGGGTTCCTCAATACGAATCTTGAAGGGCAATTCCTCCACCACCGCCACGCCGATTTTGTCGACCCACGTCTTATAGTACACGCCGCGATTGCCATTCTGTACGAGGTCAAAATTTTGCCAAATCCCACCGGAAATATCAGCGGCATTTTCACCCACCAACTTACCGGTTATATTGCCTAATCCGCCACCGATCGGCGCATCCGTCGCCGCCTCAAACACTGCGGTTAACTGAGTTTTGTTTGAAGCCATGTGCGCAGCATGCATCGTGATGCCTGGGGGAAAATCCTGTGGGCTCAAAGCGAGTTCCCCTCCGAAGCTGGTGCGCCGAGCCTGAAGGATCAGAGGAAAACGATTCCCGCGAGCCACGACGACGTTTTTGCGAGTCTGTGTATTGTACCGGGCAGTATCCGGCACATACAAACTGAGTTTGGCCTCGCGGGGCTGAAATTCTACGCGGTAGGTGTAATCGGACCCTCCATTGTTTAAATGGTCACGAACACGTAGGGTGTACTCGCCATCGGCCGGCACAGTCCAGCTGATGTAGCTATCAGGACCGCCCGAATCATCGTTACTGGCGAGACTGCGACCGTCCTTGTTGCAAATATAGATCACCGAATCAATTGGCGAGCGCAGCTTGCGTGCATATACGCGCACGTCATAGCGCTGTCCCTTTTTGGCGGTGAACCGAAACCAGTCCTGATCTCCCGGCTGGCCTATAATGCCGTTAAAGGCAACAGGCAAAGGCGTATCGGACAGGCGCGCTTCCCCTACCGAATTATTCGGTTCCTCCTCGAGGACGTTAGGAAAAGGTGACACACGCACCTTGTTGCCCGAAGGGGCAATTACGCCATCCGCTTGGGGAAAAGCTGCGATATCGCGGAAACTGGGTTGGCTTTGTTGGCCGAATGTCGCCTGAAAGGACACCGGCTTGGCCGCTTTAAATTTCTGTGTGAAATCACCCGCCGCCTTATCGATAAATTTCACGTCTACTTCCTCGCCTTCCTGGCCACCGGCTGGATAAACCGCAGTTGGTCGCGGAAATGTGCCGATGTGCATGCGGTAGGCGCGTAACCGACCATAGGAGCTTTCACGCAACTCCACAGTGTATGTGTCATCCTCCTTGGCCACAGCTGTTGCAAAACAGTCCTGAATAAACAACGGCGTGTCATCAGATCGGGCAACAATGAATCCTTTGCTGTTTTTTATCGCCACCGAAGCATCATCAAAGTAACGCCCCAACCGGATGCACTCCACTTCCACAGAAATGCGCTGACCTTGTTTCACGTCCACCACGAAGCGGTCCACCGATTCATTAGCCACTGCACCCGATATCGTGGTGTTAAGCGCAACCTTCTGCGGCCCTTCACCTTCCTTGGGGGCAACTTCGCGTAAAGTGGGGAAAGGCCCCACATAAAACGTCCGCAACTCACTCAAGCCACCACGGGTGCGTAGGCGCACCTTGTGCTCACCTAGGGGGCAATCAGCCTCCGCCTTTATGATAGCCTTGAAGCCATTGTCATCGGCTTCGTTAATCTTCACAACCTTTACACCTGGGTGATAAAAAAGAACATCCTCAACATCTTTCGCACGTGCGGCTCTAAAATAAATCTCCTGCTCCGTACCCGGCTGCAGGCCATCGGGTCGCAGATAATACAAACGGGGATCCACTGCGGCTACGTTCCAGACTAGCCCGATGAGTGTAAGGGTAAAAACTAATCGTTTCATTTGCTGTGTTATTAAACGCACGGGGCAAGATTCCATATGGAACCTCGCCCCGGGCGGTTGGTTAAATGTTTTTTACGAAGTCCGTCCGAGGCTTAGGCCAAGATTTCCTTCACCACTTCCCCGTCGTAATTGATCGGCATTGGGCGGTTACCCGGACCCACTAACCGACGGTGAGGATCAATCCCTGCAAGCGAGTACACTGTGGCGGCCCAATCAGGCACATGCACAGCGTCCTCTTCAGGCTCCGCGCCGGTAGGATCGGACATCCCATGGATCACACCACCCTTGATGCCGCCACCCGCCATTACCACACTGAACACCTTGGGCCAGTGATCGCGGCCAGCGTTAGCATTAATCTTTGGTGTACGCCCAAATTCGCTTGTAACCATCACCAAGGTGTCCTCGAGCATACCGCGTTGATCTAGGTCGCGAATCAGTGCCGCAAAAGCCTGATCAAATGGAGGCAGTTGAGAAGCATTGGCGGCGGCGATATTCGTGTGATGATCCCAGCCACCGTAGGTGGTGCTCACAAAACGCACACCGGACTCAACCAAACGGCGGGCCAACAGGAAGCGGCCGCCGGCGGTATTGCGCCCGTACTCGTCGCGCAGCTTGGCCGGCTCCTTGTTGAGGTCGAACGCATCGCGGGCTTCCGGCGAGGAAATCATCCCGTAAGCGCGCTGGTAAAAACTATCCATGCCGTCGAGTGCATCGCTCTTCTCGAGCGCGCTGAAGTGGCTGTCCACAATCGAACGCATGCTACGGCGCTTGGCAAAGCGTTTGTCGTCAATGCCATTAGGCAGCGAAAGATCGCGCACCTTGAAGCTGCTGCTGCCCGGATCGGCCCCGAGGCTGAACGGACCAAACGCGCTACCGAGGTAGCCCGTGCCGCCGTTTCGGCTTTGGCTTGGGATGGCAACGTAGGGCGGTAGATTTTTGCGAGGACCAAACTCATGGCTCACAATCGAACCGATGCTTGGGAACACCACAGCCGGGTTCGGACGGATGCCCGTCATCATGTTATGCGTACCACGCTCGTGCGCCGCCTCGCCATGGGTCAT
>DPAW01000088.1:898-3063 GCA_003517285.1 Verrucomicrobiales bacterium | reverse complement strand
GTGACCGCCGGGCCAATGTGGGACATTTCATCAAAACCCTCCACGAATTCGGACATGATGCGGAATACGCGCCAAGGATCCTCGTGGACAAAACGGCTTGATTTTTTCGGGGAAGACTTTTTTCGCGCCATGAGGCGAGAGTAGGGCGCCGACCGTTTGGGTCAATGCCGCGTTGCTGACAGGCCCTTTAACTGTTACGACGCACCGGCTCGATGGATTTGGGGCGTTCCTTCACAAACAACCGAATCGGGCATCCTTCAAAGCCAAACGCACTGCGAAGCTGCCGGGTGACATACAGCTCGTATTGATCACTGCAGACGTGCGGGGCATTCACAAAAAGCGTAAAGGCGGGTGGAGAACCTTCCAGCTGCACGGCGTAGTAGAGCTTGAACCGTTTGCCGGTTTTGTTGGGCGGCTGGCGTTGATCGATGATGTCTTTCAACGTGCGGTTGATCAGCGGCGTGGGAATGCGCTGGCGCCATTGGTCATCCACATAGCGAATGGCTTCCAGCAGGCGGTCGAGCTGAAAGCCATCTACGGCGCTGGTGAAAATAACGGGAGCGTAATCGAGAAAGAAAAGCTGGTCCTGCACCCATTGGCCGAATTCGCCGAGGGTGGTCAGGCGTTTTTCGCGGTCATCACGATGCCGATCCTTTTTTCGGCGGTGCTCAATCTCATCTCGACGGGCGGTCTTGACCGCCTCGGTGGTGAGGTCCCATTTATTGATCACCACGATGCAGGCGCGATGGTTCTTGGTGATAAGGTCCGCGATCTTTTTGTCCTGCTCCACAATACCGGTTTCGGCATCAATCACCAGCACGGCAATATCGCAGCGCTCGATGGCGGCGGCTGTGCGGGTAACACTGAAATATTCGAGCGTGTCTTTGACCCGACTTTTTTTGCGCATGCCTGCGGTATCAATGAGGAGACACTCCTGCTGGCGGCCGTCGGTCTCGATGGTGAACGGTACATCCACGGCATCGCGGGTGGTGCCGGGAATGTCGCTCACGATCACGCGATCGCTTTGGGTGAGCGCGTTGATGATGGAGGATTTACCCACATTGGGCCGGCCCACAAATGCGAGCTTGAGCGGCTCGGATTCGGCGGCGGTCTCCTCCGTCCCGGTGGTCGCCGACTCATGGGGAAGATGCGAGAGCGCCTTAAGCATCATGGACTCCGTGCCGCGATCGTGCAGGGCGCTCACGGGGAAAATGTTGTCAAACCCGAGTTGGCTGAATTCCACCGCGTTTTCAGCGAGTAGATTGTTATCGGATTTGTTAACCGCGAGCAGGGTGGGTTTGCCGCTTTGACGAAGGTGTTGGGCGACCTCTAGGTCCAACGGAACAATACCTTCCTGCACGTTGACCACAAAAATAATTGCATCGGCCGCCTCAATGGCGACATTCACCTGATCCACCGTGGCCGTGGCGATCACATCCGTGGATTTCTCGCCCGGCACAAGCCCGATGCCGCCCGTATCCACGAGTGTAAATGGCCGGCCCTGCCACTCCACCTCGGCGGCTACGCGGTCCCGCGTCACACCCGCCATATCGTGCACAATGGCAATTCGCCGGCCGGCAATCCGGTTAAACAACGCGGATTTACCGACATTCGGGCGGCCTACAATGGCAAGAGTTCCGGGCATATAATCTTGAAAGAATGGTGTGTGTCGTGCGCCGGATCAGCTGAAAAATCGCCTTTTTCCTGTGAAATGCACAAAAATGGCGACCCCTACGGGACTCGAACCCGTGTTACCGGCGTGAAAGGCCGGTGTCCTAACCACTAGACGAAGGGGTCAACCGTGTCAGGGGCCGGAAATATACGAATGAAATCCGAATTGTCACGGGAAAAGTGCGTCCAATTCAAGTCCACCTAATCGCAGGTTGACATCCCGGCCGATCTTTGGCAGCTTATTTCAACACCCAGTTTTCTGATCCGGGCGACAGAACGTTTCTTCAGAGGGGTTCTCCACCCCCACCTCCTTGGCGTCTGTTGCCCGGATCACTTTTTTTCATCCGACCCCTTTGAAACGGTTGACGCATACGGCGCATTGGCTTAATTTCCCGCCTCCCGTCACGGGAACGTTGCGGGGGTGTAGCTCAATTGGTTAGAGCGCTGGCCTGTCACGCCAGAGGTCGCGGGTTCGAGTCCCGTCACTCCCGCCA